>JAWXUA010000023.1:0-25999 GCA_044433065.1 Pseudomonadota bacterium | reverse complement strand
GTATTTCCTTGACGGTTGATACCGATCGCCTTCAGGAGGCTGTATCTCGCATCGCCAACCTGAAATAGTCTACGTTTGCCTCGGTTCTAATATGGTTGGGCTTGGTGACGAGGATAAGGCGGTCCCTCATGGGGATAGCCACAATCCTTTGACGAGCCTTGATGCCAATCTCAATGCAGCGCTTAAGGCCATAGATGCCTTGGAAGGCGTGCGTGTTGCTGCGGTCTCACCATCATATTATACAGAGCCACAGGGCTTTCGTGATCAGGCATGGTTTGCTAATCGGGTAGCGCGGCTTGAGTGTGACTCCATGCTCAAGCCGCATGCCTTGCTTGCTATGTGCCTGAAAATAGAAGATGATATGGGACGTTGTCGGTCACATGATCCAGCTCTTCGCTTTGGTCCACGTCCAATTGACATTGACCTCTTGCTTTTTGGCAAAGAAGTTATTGAAACACCAACCCTCATAGTCCCTCATCCTCGCATGACCGAGAGAGCTTTTGTCTTGGTTCCCTTGCGCGATGTGTGGCTTGATGATAGTACACCAGAAAAATTTTCCAAAGAATCCATTGGCGACATGCTGTCGCGCTTGCCATATCGTCTTGAAAATAATACAATTTGGCAATAAGGTTTTAGCATACAAGGAGAAAATCCATGTGGAAATGGCTTGCTCTTATCATTGCAGGTTACTTGCTCTATAGAATGTTCGCCAATGACATGACCAAGAAAAAGAAAGATGTGAAAGAAGATAAAGAGCATCTTATTGCCACTGGTGAAATGGTAAAAGACCCCATTTGCGGTGCCTATGTTGACGCTGATGGCGGCGTAACTGTGCGTGATGGCGAGAGAACCTACCGTTTTTGTAGCTATGAATGCCGCGATAAATTCATCAAGCAATTGCAAGATGGTGGCCGCGAAATTCCGCAGATTAAAAAAGAAGAAGAGTAATACCCGCCTACAGGGCTTCGCCCCTTCTTTTATGATACAAGGTATTGCTTCCCTTTTTTGCCTCTAGATAGGGGCGGAATTGGGGCTGTGCCTCAATTAGCTATGACAACCTTATGATTTGTTGTCATTTATGTGCATTAGTTCTTGCACTTCGAAGCCGAACAGTCTATGAATGCACATCATTTTTTGCGTATGACTTTTAAGGAGTTTATAAATGTCTGAGGATCGTGCTAGAGCTTACACCGAGGCAGGCGTTGACATTAATGCAGGTAACGCCCTTGTTTCACGTATCAAAAACATCGTTGCAGGAACCCATTCCAACGGTGTTCTTTCTGATATTGGTGGCTTCGGTGGCCTTTTCAAGCCCGACACCGTGGGCATGGATGAACCAGTTTTGGTTGCTTCCACTGATGGCGTAGGTACAAAGCTGAAGCTTGCTTTTGAATTTGACCGTCACGATACCGTTGGTATCGACCTTGTGGCCATGAGCGTCAACGATATCCTTGTACAAGGTGCTCGTCCGCTCTTCTTTCTCGACTATTTCGCCACAGGTAAGCTTGATGTAGATAAGACCCAACAAGTTATCAGTGGTGTGGCCGAAGGTTGCCGCCGTGGTGCTTGTGCTTTGCTTGGCGGTGAAACTGCGGAAATGGCAGGCATGTACGCTGACGGTGAATATGACCTTGCTGGTTTCTGTGTTGGCATTGTGGACAACGCTAAAATCGTTGACGGTTCTACCATCCGCGTTGGTGACGTGGTTATCGGCCTTGCTTCCACTGGTCTGCACTCCAATGGCTACACCCTCGCACGTAAGCTGTACAACGAAAGCGGTCTGTCCCCAGACGAAATTTTCCCTGGGACCGAAAAGACTGTGAAAGAAGTTTTGCTTGAGCCAACTGCCATTTACGTGGAAGTTGTGCGTAACATCATGCGAGACTTCGAAGTAAACGGTATGGTGCACGTAACAGGTGGTGGTTTCTACGACAATATTCCACGCGTCTTGCCAGCTGCTGTACAAGTCGATATCCAGTTTGGTTCATGGGATATGCCAGCCGTCTTCACTTGGATGATGGAGCAGGGCAACCTCACATGGCCAGAAATGCTGCAAATTTTCAACTCTGGCATCGGCTACGTCATCATCGTCTCCAAAGAGATCAGCGAAGATGTCCTCGCACGCCTCAATGCTATGCAAATGCCAGCTTGGGCCATCGGCACCGTCGAACGTCGTCAAGACAAGGACGCTGAGCAGGTTAAGGTTATTTTTTAAGTTGTTATTTTTACTGGGGAGGGGGAAGAGAACTTTTGAAAAAGTTCCCTTCCCATTCCCCAGACCCCACCCCCTTCCTTCAAAACTTTTTCATTGCGATGGGAGTGGGCGTCGTTGGATGGATATTCGCGGCGCATGGGGAGAGGTTTTAGAGAAAGTCATGGCTTCGGCCGTGGCTCTTTTTTTTGCCCGAGAGTTGTTTATGAAGAAAGCCCTGTATGTCAATGAGTGACGTACAGGGCTTTTATGTGGCTAGTATCTTTATGAATTTTGTTGGTCGTCTTCGTTTGCTATGTCAGTTGCGAGAGAGTCCAACTCTTCGTCCATCATATTGAGGTCAAGAGTTTCATCATCCTCTTCCACAAGAGCAACTTTGGCTGCCTCAAGCTCTTCCGTCACTGTTTGATAGGTGTCGGGCATAGGCGCGGTAATTTCAGCTTTTTCACCTAGATACGGGTTAAAATAGCCAAACTGCAACCATGGACACTGACGGCGTAAGCGCTTGCGGAAATTCACAAGGCCCATACAGGCACCAAATTCAATGCCATCCACCAATTCCATATACATTTCTGGATCGATATTCAGATTGCGGAGCTGAATAAAGCTGACGCCGCAGGAGCGAACCAGTTCAACAATGGCTTGTACTTCAGGTTCAGTGTCTGTAATCCCTGGGAAAAACAGTAAATTCAGTGAGACAAAGACGCCACGTTTCCGAGCTTCTTTGATGCTTTGGCGCACGTCGTCGAAGCTATAGCCTTGTGGACGATAGTAACGTTTGTATGTTTCATTGCGGGCACTGTTCAGGCTTACGCGCATAGAAGTGAGACCTGCATCAGCCAGCTTTGCCACAGCTTCTGGAATGGAGGCGTTACTATTCATATTGATTGTGCCACGTCCACCATTTTTACGGAAAGCTTCGATGGCCTCAGCGAGCAGTGGTGCTTCGGTAAGCGGTTCGCCTTCACAGCCTTGCCCAAAGGAAAAGACTGGATGGTCAACTTCATTGCGGGCATGGTATTCCATAACTTCCACAATTTCTTGCACAGTCGGCGTAAAAGCCAGACGATTTTGTGGAGATGAGCAAATTTTCGATTCTTTTTCTTGCTTAGAAATACAGCCAATGCATCGCGCATTACACGAGCGTGACGTTGGCAGTGGTGCTTCATGGCGGCCAATGCTCAAATTTCTTGCGGCAGGGCAAGAGTACGTCAAGCAGCACGTGGCCATAAGGTGTTGCATCAAGCGATTGTTGGGGAATTGCTTCATGATTGCGTGGGCATTTTTACGAATGCGGCCTGCGCCAATTCCTTTAAATACTTGACGATCATCTTCGTCGACACGTTTTGCGCACACGTAGAATTTACCACGAGCATAGCCTACAGCACCATAGGCAAAAAGTGGCAAAGTGGGTGCGTCCGCTTCACTGACATACGCAGGGTGGGCTGTAATGGTATGCGCAGGTGACACAAAGGCCGCAACGGCGAGCTCTTCTAAAGGCTCTACCTCGCCCGATTCAGGATCAAGGCCCACAGCGCGTCGTTTAGGCAGCAAGAATAAATCACTTTCATCAGGCAATGGCATCAGCTCGTCAGGTCGAGGTAAAGCCATTTCGCCACCGCGGCGGCACAGTAATAATAAATCAGGATGGTCGTATATATTTCCTTGCTCGTCAGCGACGACAAGGTGTGGGCGTAAGTTTGGCGATGCCATAGGTGTCTCTTTTTTGGTTTTGTATTTTGTGGGAGAAGGCCCAGCGTTGCTCTCTGTGACTGTAAAGCCCGAAGACTTGCGAACAGCCATGGGCTTCGTCCACCCTTCAGCAGGCCACACCCTCATCCCTCTTTCCCAAACGTTTATGAGTGGATGGGAAAATCGTTTTTTAAGAAAGTTCGTGGCCACATGGTGGGAGGGCTAGGAGGTATGGAATTTTTTTCTGTAAAAGAAATATTTTGGAGAGACATTTTCGCATAATGTTGTGCAGATGTCTAGGCTGCTAAGTGGCAGAAAAAATTACTATTTTTTAATTCTGTAAAAGCCCAATATGGAGCCATATGTTTGGCTCAGACCTATACTACACGGCTACCATGAATTTTATTTTAAAGCTCCCACAGCTCGTCTTGCCCTTGGCACAAAAACTTGTTACCTCTATCCAGTCGTGTTGAATTGTGTGTCACAGGCCGCGCTCCCCTTCATGGAGCCTATGATGTCCATTTTTGAAACCAATACTGCGCTGAAGGATTTGCTCGAAAAGCACCTTGCGGACCTTTCACATGAGGAAGGCCTCAGCCCAGAAGATATTAAGGCTAGGATTGAAGCAGGTACCATGGTCTTGCTTGGTAATCCTAACCACCCTTCTTTGCGCCCAATTCTTGTGGGCCAACCTGCTCGCGTCAAAGTCAATGCTAATATTGGCACCTCCCCCATGCGCCATAGCCCTCAGTGTGAAATGACCAAGCTTGCGGCAGCTCTTGAAGCTGGCGCGGATACGGTTATGGACTTGTCCATTGCTGGCGATTTGAATGCTATCCGCCAAACCATGCTTGATGGTTGCGCTCTACCACTTGGCACTGTGCCGCTGTACTCTGTGGCTCAGCGTTATATTGAGTGTGGTAAGGACGTGGTTACCCTTGATGTCGAAGAAGTTTTTGCTGAAATTGAACATCAGGCCAAGCAAGGTGTTGACTTCATGACAGTGCATTGTGGCCTTACACGCCGTGGTGCTGAATGGGGTGCTAAAGGCGGCCGCAAAATGGGTGTTGTGTCGCGTGGCGGTTCTATTTTGTCTCGCTGGATGCTGAAGAATAACAAGGAAAATCCACTGCTTACGGGCTACGATAGGATTTTAGAAATTGCACGTAAGTACAATGTGACCTTGTCTCTTGGCGATGGTTTGCGTCCTGGTGCTGGCATTGATGCTGGTGATGCGGCTCAGTGGGATGAAGTCATGATGCTTGGCCAATTGGCAAAGCGTGGTCTTGAAGCTGGTGTCCAGTGCATGATTGAAGGCCCTGGCCACGTGCCGCTCAATGAAGTTGAAGCACAGATCATTAGCATTAAGAAGTTGACCTATGGCGCACCGCTTTACGTGCTCGGACCTTTGGTCATTGATACGTGCCCTGGCTATGACCACATTGCAGGCGCCATTGGTGGTGCACTTGCTGTGCGTGCTGGCGTTGACTTCTTGTGCTATTTGACCCCTGCTGAGCATTTGACCTTGCCAAACCTTGAAGACGTGAAAGCTGGTGTCATGGCGTCACGCATTGCAGCACAAGCAGGTGAAGTGGCTCTTGGTCACGAACGTGCTTTGGCGCGTGAGCATGCTATGAATGTGGCACGTAAAAATCTTGATTGGCCTGGTATGGAAAAGGCAGCTCTTGATAGTGCTATTATTGATGTGCGGCGTGGCGAACACCGTGGCGAAGAAGAATGCGCCATGTGTGGTAAGTTCTGCGCTGTGAAAATGTTGCGCGAAGACCCCCAAGGGGTCCTGTAATAAAGACCCCCAAGGGGTTTTGTAACAGTCTGGTATAACAATAAAAAAGGGGAGCGAAAACTCCCCTTTTTCTGTAGTAAGTAGATAAAAACTATTTGCCTTGCATATACTTAGCATTAACAAGGTTGTTGGGTGTTCCTGCTAAAAAAGCTGCCACATTTTCACCAGTAATGCGCATAAGAGTTTGTCGAGCAGTGAGGGAGGCCCAAGCGAGGTGCGGTGTGATGATGCAATTCTTTGCGTTAAGTAAAGGATTTTCTGGTTGGATTGGTTCTACAGAAACAACATCAACACCAAGTCCGCCAAGATGATTATTATTCAGTGCGTCGGCTACAGCTTGTTCATCAAGTAAAGGGCCACGCGAAGTATTAAGGAGGTAGGCACCACGCTTCATGGTGGCAAGGCGTTCTGCATTCACAAGGCCACGCGTTGAGTCGTTTAATGGACAATGCAAGCTCACCACGTCTGCGGTTGTAAACAGCGTGTCCAAATCCACAAATTGGATGGATTTGTCATGGTCCTTTGTGGGGCGTGGAGTGTATGCCACGACTTTCATACCAAAGGCCAAAGCGATTTTGGCTACATGAGAACCAAGATTGCCATAGCCAACGATGCCCATGACTTTGTCCGTGAGCTCAACTTGCGTTGTCTCCCAAAAACACCAGTCTTTATTGCCTGTCCAATTGCCGATTTTGACGCTGGCATCATGACGTTGCACTGCGCGGCAAAGAACAAAGAGTAAAGCAAAAACATGCTGCACAACAGAATTTGTTCCGTAATTTGGCACATTTGAAACGCCGATGCCAAGCTCAGCTGCAGCTTTAATATCAACCTGATCAAAACCTGTAGCCGTCACCGCAATGTAACGGAGCTTTGGTAATTGCTTCAATGTTGCGGCAGTCAAGGGGACCTTATTGGTCACAATAATATCTGCATCAGCTGCGCGTTCGATGATAGCATCGAGGGGTGTACGGTCATAAACAGTGATGTTGCCAAGTTTTTCAAGCTGCGTCCAAGGGTTATCACCAGGGTTAAGTGTGTAGCCATCTAGAATAGTAATTTGCATATCAAATAACCTTATATTGAAGTTTATAGTTCTTTTGCGCTCTAACCTAAGCTTTGTGTATTCGTCAAGCTTCGACGTGTGGGAATAGTTGGGGCTAACTTGCGTATATAGAAATATCTGCATGATATTTTAGCTGTTTTTGATGATAGTCTCTTTGTTTTCTTGCTTCCTTGACACACCTTCGCTAGACTATTTTGAAAGGCTATAGAAATATTGCATTCTTTGAGAAATACGAGCTGGCATTTTATTGGCTTGACTTTTGAATATATACTTTTGATTGACTATAAAGAGCTACTATGTTGCGTAAAATTATTTATATCACCTTGTTGTCTCTATTGTGTATACTTATCGGTGCAGGAATTTTTGCATATACGCGTATATCAGACGCGTCTTGGCTTGCATCTCAAGTACAAACAATAACTCGCCAACATGCAGGCATCGATGTAGACATTAAAGATGGTGTCAAATTACAGTTTTCACCGCATCCAACGCTTGTCCTTGGCAATGTACATGTACACCGTATGGATGGTGGACTTTCTGCATTTATAGAAAAAATTGAAGTTATTCCAGATATTGATCTATTATTTAGTGGTGAATTACATATCAATCATGTTGAAATTGTTCATCCTACTCTTGAAATTGATACAACACTATGGAAAAAAAATAAAGATGGAATTGAAATAGTAAAAGATGAGACAAATGATACATCTGTTTCGAGCCACGTTCAACTTGTAAGTACGCTGAAAAATATTATACAATATGTTTTTGTTGATGAATTATCCAGTATAAAACTTGTGGACGCTGATGTTCATATTGTAACTTCAGATATAAGCTATATATATGTTCAAACATTTGATTTAAACATAGCTATAGATGGAAAAGAAGCTGAGCTTTCTTTTTTTGTAGAAAAGAGTACCCTTAGCAATGGTTCTGTAGGCACACTTGCGATAGAAAATATTTCACTTAGTATACCTCAAGTTGCATTGAAAAGCATTGAAAATACTTCTGAAATCAATGGAATACCAGTAACTGAAGAGTCATTATTGGGAGATCTTCAACTTGATATAGGTCGCATAGGATTTCATGATATACATTGCAATGAAGATACCAATGCGTTGCAGGCAAAAGACGTACACTTCTTAGCAAAAAATATGCTTTTAACGGATGATGATGTTCAGGGAGAACTCACGTGGCAAGCGGCCTTTGCTCATGATGCCATGAGCCATAAGGATGTTCCCTTGCGCTTGCTCGAAATTTTGGGATTGTCCCAAGTGCGTTTACCAGACTTGTCCATTGCCAATAGTATTCAAGCACATTTTGCGTACGACTTTGCACAAAATACTGTAATTATTGATGATGCGCTACTTTCTTTGGCTGGCACAGTCAATATTGAAGACTATGATCGGGCCTTCCATTTGCGTATTCCCTTCACTTGGGACAAGGATACAGTCTTAAGTTTGGATAGTGCAGGCATAACGCTTGATGGTAATTCTTTAACGATATCAGCTGTTTGTACAGGTCTTTTACAGGGTGATCCTTTGGTGAAAGGCCATGTGGATATGCATCAGCTCAGCTTAACGCAACTTTTTGGTTTTGCCCGTAGATTACCTAACGGCCTACAAAATGCGCTAAACGATGTCACAGGCCAATTGGATTTTGAACTCGACACAGAAAAAGTTGTGGCACCGCGCATTGATGCGGTGGTATGCGGCTTAGATTTAACAGGTACAGCTCATATCGCTGATTTACGTTATCCCGATCTTGTGCTTGATATTGCAGGGCCTTATTTAGACGCAAATAAGGTTTTACCGGAAATCAATAATGAGCGACCAGAAGCTCCCATCTTTGTCATGAAGCCTATTATACCAGTGCCTGATGAAAAAGATGAGCCAGATGGTCAAGCCCACAATGATGATGGGCATTTTGGCTTTGATATCCGTGTGCATGCCAAGGATGTTGATGTCTACGTTTTATCCTTAAAGGATTTGGATTTCCGGTGTATTCCGTCAGAAAAGGGGACTTTATTAACTTTCGATTCTCCTAATATGTATGGTGGTCTTGTAGATTTACATTTAGATATTACAGATGGTTATGAGCTTGAAGGCACTATAAAAAATATCAGCCTTGCTGAACCCATTACCATTCTTGCAGGTTGGCCAGCGGCTAGCGGTGTGGCGCAACTTGCTGTGGATGTGAAGGCTCCTTTTCGTCGTACACTTAAAACTGTGCTCGATGGCCTGACAGGGATGCTTGATATCCATGCAGAGCAAGGTAATGTTGTTGTTGATCAGGATGTCGACACAAAGCCTTTTCCGTATACTGAATTTTCGCTCTTAGGGCATATCAAGCAAGAAGGTGCAAAGCCTAAGGGGGCCCCTGAAAATTGGCTATCCTATGATGGAACATGGCAAGGTCATTGGCTTTTTCCTACTAATGAGAGTGGGCGCTATGATCTTAAAGGTGTTGTGCATTTTGACTTTGATACAGTGCTACCTGTGGCATGCGATGCAATTCCAGCACAAATCCATGTTTTTTTCCCAGAGTCTGAGATAAGCATACCCAATGGTGTTGCTTTGGATTTTAATGCAATGATGACGGCGCAGTTAGACAGGCGACGGGTGGAATTTGCTCGGATGAAAGGCGTGGGACGTGGCATAGCATTTAAAGGCCGCACCACGTTAGAGGGCATTGGAAGCAGTATGCGTTTCTCTGGTGATTTTGTTGCTGACCATCCAAGTATGCGAAACTTATTAAAAACTATTAACTTTGATGTGTGGGCTACTGAAGACGAAAACGCTTTTGGCCCCTTAAATCTTACATCGAAATTCAATTATGCTGGCGGTGTTTTGTCATTGCATCAAGCACAATTCTTACTGGACGGCAACCGTTATGGTGGTAACATACGTATTGTTGATACGCGTGGCTCCAATACACGGCCTCTTATTTATTTTGATATTGCGGTGGATGCATTCGATGCCAATGCGTATTTTCCTGCAAAATCTCCTGAGCAAGAAAACACGCCTGAAAGTCTAGCTATGGCTGAAAAGCCTTGGGATCTTTCCATGTGGCACAGATATGACTTGGACGGTCGTATGAGCTTTGGTAGCATAACGCTATTCAATCAGCATTTTAGCCATGTTTTTGCTCCCATGGAGCTTGATGGTGGCCTGTTTACCATGGATGAGCTCGATGCTGTCTTACATGGTGGACAAGTGACGCTGGCCACACGCATCGATACGCGCCAGTCCGGTCTCAAGAAAGGAGAGCTTGATGGACATGGCCAGCCTCTTAAGCAAGACGGATTACATGCAGAGCTCGTTGTCAACACACGAACTATTAATGTGCGATCTCTTGCATCGGCTGTGACAGATCAAGACTATCTAGGTGGCAAGCTCGACAGCGCTGTAAGTCTATCTGGAGATTTTGCATGTGACGCTGATTTACGTCGAGCCCTTGATGGTGAGTGGTTTGTAGCCATAAAAGATGGCTATTTTAGCCAGTCTGGTCAGGGGGACTTAAGGGAAAAGCGCATAGGCTTTTCTTCTGCCACTGCTTCAGGGCTTGTGAACAAGGGACTCGTAGAAAATAATAACTTAACAGTTGATAGTACCTTACTTGAAATGGACGGAAAAGGTTGGATTGATTTACCAACAAAAACAGTTGATTATAAGGTTGATGTCGCGTTCGCACGGGTACCAAATATTCCCATTCGTATTACAGGAACGTGGGACAAGCCTGATGTCTCTGTGAATGGCGTTGGTGTTGTCACAGGAACCTTAGTTAATCTTGGCACCAGTGTTTTTGATATTCTGGGTAGTGTGCTTATGGCACCCTTTGACTTCTTGAGCTTGATTGGCTTGGGAGTTCAGGGGGATACGCAAAATCCAAACGACAACGGAAGCATTGGCCCACAAGGAAGTGGGGTACAAGGTAGTGCTGCCTTTGTTCCGATTTTACGCCTTCCTCCCATGGAAACGCCGCACTAAGACTGTTGGCGTCCATGCTTATGGCTAGACCTTGCCTTATGACCTAGAATACTTTATTTTAGTGCAAAATATTGCACGATTAACGGTATTATGTGCAAGTTGTGTGAAGGATACGTTTAGAACGTTATTTTTTGCACAATATTTGTGTATAATACCGTTTTTTTTGCACAAAAAAACATAATTTTGAGCATAGTTCTTGCATGTTGTACGAGAAAAGCATGTATTTATGGCTTTTTCATGCATTTTCTCATGCACTTTCTTATGATGTCCCACGGCACTATGGATTTTGACTCGTAGTTTTCTCACTGTTCGCAATATATGGCCTAATGGGGGGCATTATGGAAATTGCCGATAAAAATGCTGAGCGTAGCACAGTCATTATTGCTGTAATGACGCTGGTAACCATCGGATTGTCACTCATCCTTTCGACTGGCCAAGCTCTGCATCAACAAGAAGATGCTGGCAAACAATACCTCGCCATGACAGGGCAATCTGTTTTGCAAGCTGTGGAAAGCTCATTGCGCCGAGGCCTTTTTGTACGCCCTAATGGTCCGGGATTATTCAGCATAGGCACAGCATCGTTTTTTCGTGAGTTGGAAAAAACAGGTGATGTGCTCTTTGTAGGTATCATCGATAAAAATGGTAGCCGCGTGCTGTCCTCACAAAGTACGCATACCATGGGTAGTCTTTCGTTTCCACCTGATGGTTTGCAGACCTTGGCAACAGAGGGCGAGTGGCATGGTCAAACAGATTTTGGCAATCATCAAGCCTATGTTTATGGTAAGCGTATTATGACGCCAACACCAGTATCAGGAGAAGCCACAGGTTTACCGACCTTTCTTGTGGTTGGCCTTGATATGTCAAAGCATATCGCTGTCTATAACCGCTTTAAGCGCAACGCACTTTTCCAAGCAGCGTATATTTTAGGGGCTGCTGTTTTTATTTGGTCTTTATCCATGAGCTTTTTAAAGCGTAGAGAGCAAGCTGGTCGTGTAGCTGTTTTGGAGCGTTTTCAAGCTCGCTTAGTTGATAATTTACCAGATGGTCTGTTGACGTTGTCACGCATGGATACCATCAGTGCAGCCAATCCCGCTGCGCATATGGTATTGAAAGTGCAAGATGGTGAGCTTGCAGGGATGCCCATATCAGCTTTACCACAAGCTGTGGCGGACTGCATTGAGGATGCCACGCGTGAAAGCCAAAGGTATGGCACCAATAGTATTTGGAAAAATCTTAATGTCGATGGCTCCTATCTTGAGATGCTGACCTTGCCCATTCGTGAAGGCGATGCAGGGCATGACCGACTTGTTATTTTGCGTGACCGTACGCAAATCCGTGAGCTCGAGAAAAATTTAAGTGAAGCCGAAAAACTTGCAGCATTGGGGACCTTGGCAGCTGGTGTTGCCCACGAAATACGCAATCCTTTAAGTGCTTTGCGTGGCTTTGCTCAATATTTTGCAAAGAAATTAGCTGGGAAGCAACCAGACGAAACCTATGCACAAACCATGGTGCGTGAGTCTGACCGATTAAATCGCGTCATCACAGATTTGCTCTATCTTTCGCGTCCTAGATCCATGGATATTCGTGAAGTAAGCCTTGGTCACCTAGCGGCTGACGTGGAAAATCTTGTGCGCTTTGATTTGGAGGCGTGCCAGATTACGTTTCACTCAAGTCTTGGGGCGCAGATTGCATGGGCTGATGAAGATGCTTTGCGGCAAGCTGTACTCAATCTTGTGCTGAATAGTTTAGACGCTATTACAAGTTCACCCAAATCTACAAATTCCTCAGATATGCAAGCTACGAGTCCTACATGCCATGTACGCGAAATTCATTTTTCCTCATCTGAAGCGGATAATGGTACATGGATTTTTGTTCGCGATACTGGTTCTGGCATGTCAAAAATTGAATGCGAGCAAGCTTTTGAACCATTTTTTACCACTAAGAAAAAAGGTACTGGTCTTGGGCTCGCCTTGGTGCATAAGACTGTGCGTGAGCATGAGGGCCGCGCCCACATTGAATCGCATGCTGGTTGCGGTACCACTGTTTCCTTGTTTTTTCCCAATCGTGAAGCATAATATTATGAACTTTCAAAGCCTTGGAGTGTAGTATGAAACGTCTTCTTGTCATTGATGATGAATCTGGCCACCGCCTTATGGTGCGTGCTGTCATGGAAGACGCTGGATGGCACGTGAGTGAGGCAAGTTCTGGTGAAGAAGGTCTTAGCTTTTTGCAAGGTGAGCGTGTGCATGTTGTTTTGCTCGATATGCGCATGTCTGGCATGAGCGGCCAAGAAACATTGCCACGTATTTTAGATATTTGCCCTAGCCAACCGGTCATCATGTTAACAGCCTATGGTACAGTTGGTTCCGCAGTGGAAGCCATGAAAAGTGGTGCCTTTGACTACTTGACCAAACCTGCGGACAATGAAGAGCTCATAGCTGTTCTTGAAAAAGCATGGAAACACAATCGGTTGGTTGAGGAAAATGAAGAACTTCGCCGTCGTCTTGGGGATGATGACCCGACAGCGGCGCTTATTGGTTCTGGCCCTGCCATGCGAAAGGTGCGAGATTTTATTCGGCAAGCTGGAGCGAGTGAGGCCACAGTTCTTATCATGGGTGAGTCTGGGACGGGTAAAGAGCTTATCGCTCAGGCCTTGCATGATAGCAGTCCTCGCGCCAAAGCACCACTTGTTAAGGTGAACTGTGCGGCACTCCCAGGGCATCTTTTGGAGAGCGAACTTTTTGGCTATGTGCGCGGCGCATTTACTGGAGCCGTGAAAGATAAACCCGGTCGCTTTCAATTGGCGAGGGGCGGCACGCTTTTTTTGGATGAGATTGGCGAATTGCCTTTAGAGCTACAGTCAAAGTTACTGCGCGCCTTGCAAGAGCGTGTGGTTGAGCCTTTGGGCGGCGTGCGGCCTGTACCCGTTGACGTGCGCATTGTGGCGGCTACGAACCGCGATTTACGTAAAGAAGTTGCCCTTGGCAATTTTCGAGAAGATCTTTATTTCAGGCTAAATGTTTTAGAGCTTGTGTCGCCGCCATTACGTAATCGTCTTGAGGACTTATCACAGTTAGTGGCCTTTCTTTTTGAAAAGCTTTGCCGTAAAAACCGAAAAAGTGTCCGCAACGTCACACCAGATTTTTTTGAAGCCTTGGCATCGTATGATTGGCCGGGAAATGTGCGCGAGCTTGAAAATGTTTTGGAACGGGCCTTAATTTTAAGTCGTTCCGATACATTAACTGCAGATGTGTTACCGCCCCAAATTTTTCCTCAGGATGTGTGGGAGGGAGAGCACGTGCAGGCAGCGCCTCTTGATGCCTCTGCTTTTGGCTCTTCGACAATGCATAGGGGAGAGCGGACTGGTGCGACGAGTAACCTTACCGGCAACGCTGCTGAGTACGGTAGCCCGCTTCGATCACCACAATCTTTTGTGCCAAACGAGTACTCGACTCAAGCGCATGCTGGCGGAACGAGTTTACCCCATCGTTTTGGGCAAGGTAGAGTTGAGCAAGACGTGGCAAAAAACAATGCTGCTGTACCACATTATTCAGACTCAAGGTATGACGCGCATGTTGAGAATGTAGCGTCTTCTATGCCGTACGCTGCAACACCGCAAGGCTCTAGTACTGGCGAAGTCTCTTTTGTTGACGATGCTATCGGCCATGGAAGTTTAGACGATGCAGAGCGTGAAACACTCATGCGAGCCCTTGATATCCATGGTGGACACCGTGAAAAGACAGCCGATGCATTAGGAATTAGTCGTCGAACACTGCAATATAAATTGAAAAAATTTGGCCTAACGCGCCGAACATAAGAAAAAGCCTCTCAGATTTGAGAGGCTTTTTCTGTTTGTCGTCATTGTTTGGAATGCTATAAAAAAAGCCTTATCCTTCCGAATAAGACTTTTATCTCTACTCTTAGCGCCAACGGCCTTGCCTGTATTGTAAAACTTCAATTAAGCGGCGTGTTTTTGCGTGGGAAAATTCCCCTTCAAGGGCCGCTTTTTTGGATGCGCCACGGCACTGATACTCGATTTCATGGTAGGTGATAATGGCTTTGTAGTTGCTTCCTTTTTCCAGAGGGAGAGCTTCCATGGTAGCTGAGCTTGTATCAATGACAAGATAGCGTGCTACGTATTCATTGCCACGAACCACAACATTTTTTTGTTTTTGATTAGGAAAAACATTGTTGGCGATGCTGTTAACATAGCGATGGGTGTGGGCTATAAGCTGTTGTTGGATGGGGATAGGCATGCGGTAGAGATCTGCATTAAGAATATCGATACTTGCCTGTGCAGTTGCAAAGCTTGGTGTTGCGAGATTTGGCGTAGCGAGTATGAGGAGAATAAGAAGAGGTAAATAGAAGAGCGAGGAAAAAGCAGAGGATGTTGTACGCGAAAAACGATGTGGAAGTGATTGCATGTGTTCTGCCAAAGATGCTGTCATAGAAAAGCGTTTCATTTTTGCCTCTTTATAAAGCGGCCCTCTTTTACGAGGGCCGCCCGTTAAGCTAGGTGAATGTCAAGACATTCTAATCATAAAGCGCATGATGGTGGCAGCTCCGTCATGTGCTTTAGATATGACGGGTTGAAAAAATCTTATTCAAAAGAGATTTCAACGCGACGGTTCAACTTACGACCTTCAGCAGTGTCGTTGTTGAACTTAGGATTCATTTCGCCGTCGCCAGCTGCGCTGATGCGGTCAGCTGCAACACCTTCGCTAACGAGGTATGCGCGAACGGAGTCAGCACGACGTACGGACAATGTTTGGTTGTAGCCTTCAGGGCCGGTGCTGTCGGTGTGACCAGTGATCAACACTTCTTTGCTGGAGTTAGCTTTGATGATGGAAGCAACTTCATTGAGGATATCTTGAGCTTCAGCATTCAACTGAGCAGAGTCAAAAGCGAAGTTGATGTTACGCAAAACAATAGCTTCTTCAACAACTGGTGCTGGAGCAGCAACGAAGGTCTTTTCGATGAAAACTTCTTCAACGAAAGCGTTCATAGCAGCAGAAGAATCCAAGAGGTCTACGCCGTTGAAGCTGCCGCCACAAGAGCTCAAACCACCGATAGCTTCCATGGTTGCTTGACCAGCAGCGGTGTCAGCCAAGGAAATGGAGTACAAGCAAACGCCGTTCAAGTCAGCGATGTTTTGTGCAGCTGCGATTGGGTTAGGACCACGGTTAGCTTCACCGTCACTCACGATGATAACAGCAGACTTGCGTGGCATAGCTTCGATAGCAGGCAAAGCCTTATCAAGACCAGCGGTCATAGGAGTGGTACGGCCGTAAACTTCGTAGTCTTCTTCCAAAGAAGCAATGCCTTCAGCGTAGTCAGCGCGGTTCCAAGGACCCATGCTTACAGCTTCGCTGCTAGGTGCAAAGGTGTGCAAGCCACCTTCGTATGCGAAATCAGGAATTTTGCTGTTGATTTCGTCAAGGATAGCTTTTGCCATGGCGATTTTCTCTTCGTTGCCATCAGCAAAATCCATTGCCATGGAACCAGAGTAGTCAACAACAAAGTCGAAGCTAGAAACTTTAGGGGTGATAACCATTTTGCCATCTTGGGCGAAAGCAGCGGTGCTGCCCAAAGCAATAACAGCGGCCAAGGTAAGAACTTGAAGCTTTTTCATGATTTCCTCCGACCAAACACGAGTCTGGTGCTAAATAGTAGAAAGATAGGGCTATAGTAAAGCACCTCCATGCATACAGCAAGTATTCATAGGGGTGTTTGGCTACCTAATCAGTGACATTTTCTAGCGGTGCGTGGAGGGCAGCATCAATACTTTCATCAAGTGTTGGATGGGCAAAGATGAAATCTTGTGGTGCTGTTCGGTCCCACTTCATGACAACAAGAAGCTCCGCAATGGTCACAAGATGTGAAACTCCATGACCCACGGCTACAACGCCAAAAACCTTATTGTTAACCCACAATACTTTCACCCAGCCACCAGTGGTGCCATAGGATTGCGCAATGGGATTGGCAATAAGCTGACTTCTTGAAGTCATAACCGTATTCCCTTGCTTTTGCAAGTCTAATACAGTAGGCCCGACACGCATTACTTCTGTATGACCATAGATGCAGGAAGGCATAGCCGGAGGCATATAAGCTGAGCCATCGCATTGTGTTATCTGGCGTGCCACATATTTTGCCTGATGTTCTGCTGCATGGGCCAAAAGAGTTCGGCCATTACAATCACCAATGGCGTACACATTGGGTGAAGCCATCAGTTTTGCATCTGTCTCAATCCAGCCAGCACCACGAACAGTAGCACCAATGGCGGCGAGATTAAGCTCTTGGCTAGCAGGACGTCGTCCAGCAGCCATAAGTGCTTTTTCTGCCACCAACGTTTCGCCATCTTCAAAGGTGAGCACGGCTTGACCATCCACAGTCAAGAGAGATGCCACACGTTTTCCTGTGACAACTTTCCAGCCTTCTTTGGCAAATCCTTTGCGCAACGTTTCGCCAACTTCGGCATCTTCTGTGGGCGCGAGGCGGTCCATGCCTTCAACAATGGTAATGGACGTTCCAAGGCGTGAAAAGAAGTCACCCATCTCAAGGCCAATGGCACCACCACCAACAATAATGAGGGATGCAGGTGCTTCTTGCACAGCGAGGAGCTGTGTGGAGTCAAGCACGGCCACACCATCAGCGGTCAAGTTCGGGAATGCAGCAGGCATGGAACCTGTAGCAATGACCGCTTTTGCAAACTGAATGGTTTGGGGCTCATCGCCATTTTCAGGTGTTACTATGGCAGCATTTGGTCCAGAAAAGCTAGCGGAACCATTGAAAATGGTGACCTTTGCTTGGAACAAACGCTTTTCAAGTGCCTTACGGGTACCTGCAATAAAGCGGTCTTTGCGCATTTGGATATTGGCAAAGTTAAAGCTGACATCTGCTTGCAGGTTTTTCAGCTTTGTTTGCACATCAATCATGGGCTTTACAGCTGTTGCGCCGAGCAACATTTTGGTTGGAATGCAACCAACGTTGAGGCACGTTCCACCCATAAGGCCTTTGCAAACCAAGGCCACAGACAAGCCCGCAGCCGCTGTATCAAGGGCGGCCCGCGTTCCCGCAGGGCCAGCCCCTATGATAAGAACATCATATATCATCAGTGAGTACCATACTCCGCGCGGCAGTGGTTTCATCAAGGCGACGCACTGGTGTTGTGACAGGTGCATCATGGAGCGCTTGAGGATTGCTTACAGCCATGGCCATGATATCTGCTAAGTCAGCACTAAATTGGTCCAAGGTGTCCTTGCTTTCGGTTTCCGTTGGCTCAAACATCATGCATTCCTTAACAATAAGAGGGAAGTAGATGGTTGGTGCGTGGTAACCTTTATCAAGAAGGCCCTTGGCAATATCCAGTGCGCGCACATGCTGTTCAGCCGTAGTTGTGGCTGATGCAACAAATTCGTGCATGCAAATGCGGTTGTATGGAATGTCAAAGTAGGCTTCCAGCTTCTTGCGCAAGTAGTTTGCGTTGAGTACAGCGTACTCCGATGCACGGCTAAGGCCTTCAGCACCAAGGCGCAAGATATAAGCATAAGCCTTCAGCATAACACCAAAGTTGCCGTAGAATGGAGCCACGTAGCCAATGGTTTTTGGTCGGTCATAGTCAAGGAAGAAGCTGCCGTCACGAGCCTTTTCCACGCGTGAAATAGGCAAGAATGGCACAAGGCGTTCGCTGACACCAACAGGTCCACAACCTGGGCCACCACCGCCATGCGGCGTGCCAAAGGTCTTGTGCAAGTTGAGGTGAACAACGTCAAAACCAACGTCGCCAACGCGCATCTTGCCCATGATAGCATTGAGGTTTGCACCGTCGTAGTAGAGCAAAGCATCCACAGCGCGCAGTTTTTCTACAATCTTTGGCAGGTGCTTTTCAAACAAACCCAAGGTATTAGGGCATGTCATCATGAGAGCTGCAACATCATCATCAAGTACAGCATCAAGGGCTTCTGGGTCCACAATACCATCTTTGGATTCGATGCTGATAACTTCATAGCCAGCAAGAGCCGCAGAAGCTGGGTTTGTACCGTGAGCTGCATCTGGGCAAATAATCTTAGTTTTCTTATTGCCCTTGTCACGGTGATAGGCTGCAATGAGCATAACGCCTGTCAATTCACCGTGTGCACCAGCCATAGGGTGCAAGGTAAAAGCAGCCATGCCATTGATTTCACTGAGTAAATGCTCCATATCCCACATGACTTCAAGGGCACCTTGGGTATAGTGACCTGCGCCTTTGAGCTGTGCCATGAGAGGGTGCAAGCGTGTGAAGCCTGGCAAGGACGCGACTTGCTCCATGAATTTAGGGTTATATTTCATGGTGCACGAACCAAGCGGATAGAAGTTACCATCAACGCTGTAGTTCAAGTGCGACAGTTTCGTGAAGTGGCGCACCACGTCAAGCTCAGAAAGTTCAGGCAAGCGCAAGGGTGACTTGCGGAGAAGGCCTTCAGGAATAAAATCCGATGCCGTCTTCTTTGGGGCACTAGGCAAGCTTGCACTGCGGCCAGCTACTGATTTTGCGAAAACAGTTTTCACAGGATACCTCCGAGCATTTCGGCCAGAATACCAACCTGTTCAAAAGAGTGCTTTTCTGTGCAAGCCACAATAAGCACATCATCCATGTCCTTGTAATAACGCCCAGCAGGGAAGCCTGGCACATAGCCTCGAGACGTAAGTTTGTCCACAACGTCAAAGGCAGAGCAAGGAAGTTTAATAGCAAATTCATTGCCAAAAGGCGCGTCAGACAAAAGGCTTACGCCTTCCAAAGCCGTTAATCTTTCAGCGGCATAATGGGCACGCTCCATGGACAATTCAGCTGTACGCCTTAAGCCAACAGGGCCAAGAGTGCACAGGTGGATGAGGGTCCGCAAAGCACAGAGGGCTTGGTTGGAGCAGATATTAGACGTCGCTTTATTACGGCGGATATGTTGCTCACGAGCTTGCAATGTCAAAACATAGCCAATTTTACCGTCAACGTCCGTGGTGCGGCCTACAATACGGCCTGGGATTTGGCGGATAAGTGGCTTGGTGCATGCCATGATGCCAAGGTATGGGCCACCGAAACCAAGCGGCTGACCAATGGATTGACCATCAGCAACAGCAATGTCTGCGCCCATCTCGCCAGCACTCTTCACAACAGACTGCATGACAGGATACACGGAAATAACCCCAAGGGCTTTTTGGCTCTTGGCATGCAAGAAGAGTTCGGTATAGTCTGCAATGGCACCAAAGAAATTAGGATTTTGCACAATGACAGCAGCGCATGTGGTGTCGATGGCGGCCTTTAAGGCTTCTACATCTGATTGGCCACCAGCGTGTGGCACAGTCACGAGCTTCACGTCCAAGTTAATGGCGTAAGAGTCGAGCATGGTGCGGTAGATTGGGCTTAATGCTTCGTCAATAATAATTTTACGGCGCTTTGTGGCACGAACAGCCATCATCATGGCTTCGAAAATTGCGGTGCCACCATCATAAACAGATGCGTTAGAATAATCCATGTCGAGCAGTCGGCAAACGGAGCTTTGATACTCGAAAATAGCTTGCAAGGTGCCTTGTGCAGACTCTGGCTGGTATGGCGTATAGGCTGTGGCAAATTCACCACGAGAGGAAAGCGCGTCTACAGGCGTTGGGATGTGGTGGTCGTAGAAACCGCCACCAAGGAAGCTCACAACATCAGTGCGGTTGCGTGATGCAGCGTCTTCAATGCGCTTGCAAACATCCATTTCGCTAAGCCCTGTAGGCAAGTCGAAATGTTTTGGACGCATGTTTTCTGGAATATCGTCGAACAGGCCTTCAATGCTTTTGACGCCAATAAGGTCCAGCATAGCCTGCACTTCTTCAGGAGAGTGCGGAATAAAAGGCATTGTTGTCTCCTTGGTCCTTGGTCTATTGTGCCTTTGTGTGCACAATGTTCAAAGCGTGAAGGCCCTAGGGTATGTCTAAACTGCTTTTTTGCTTTCTGGTTTTGTTGGACTCGTATTTTACTACGGTTTCGTATGTCTATATACGTGCCCTTCATAAAACACTTCGTCCGCCTCGCCAGAAAAGCAAAATAATCGAGTTTGCAAACATATCCTACAACTGAGCGCGCACGCTACTTTATTATGATGATGCTAAAAACAGAATGGATACGTGCCTCACTTTACTAGAGTAAGGCACGCGATATGCAATTAATGGGCTTCGCTAGCAGCGTGCTCTTCGTAAGCAGCAGCGTCAAGCAAGCCTTCAGGTGTAGCAGCAAGCTTAATGCGAACCATCCAACCATCAGTGTATGGTGTTTGGTTGACGAGCTCAGGTGCGGCGTCAAGTTCTTCGTTAACAGCAATGATTTCACCAGAAACAGGGCTGTACAATTCGCTAGCGGCCTTCACAGACTCAACAGCACCAAGTTCGCCACCAGCGGTCATTTCGTCGCCAACAGCTGGAAGGTCAACAAAGGTGATATCGCCAAGCTGTTCTTGTGCAAAGTGGCTAATGCCCATGACAGCTTCGTCGCCTTCGATGCGAACCCATTCGTGACTTTTGCTATAGAGAAGATCTGCTGGGGTACTCATAATGCTACTCCTTGTTTGTGGCACTGCTTGATATGCAAAGCCGTATAGGTGAAAATAGAATTGCGACGTTTATATTTTGGTCGCCATTGTCATTTGATTTAAGCATATGGTCATGACTCAAGGTTAGGCGTTTTTTTTGCACCGCTCCTTGCATCATGTACAGTGAGACTCTAGCGAGAATATGGCAAAAAGGCTAGTCATAGTGGTAGGATTTTGTGCCAGAATGAGTATTTTTTTTAGAATTATTGGTAAAAATATTGAGCGTTTAGTCAATGAATATGGAGTGAGGAAGCGTTTCCTTTGGTGGGATTTGGGAGGGATATAAATAAAAAAGCCACCCAAGTTTTAAAACAAGGGTGGCTCCTTTTAGGATCAGGAAAATATCTTAAACGTTGAACAAGAAGTGAACCACGTCACCGTCTTGCATGACGTATTCCTTACCTTCAACACGAAGGACACCAGCGGAACGGCATGCGGATTCGGAGCGGTACTTAATGTAATCGTCGTAGGCAATGACTTCAGCACGGATGAAGCCGCGTTCAAAGTCCGTGTGGATAACGCCAGCACCTTGCGGAGCGCGCCAACCTTTTTCAATGGTCCATGCGCGTACTTCTTTTACACCAGCGGTGAAATAGCTTGCAAGGCCAAGAGTGTTGTAGCCCGTGCGGATGATGGAAACAAGGCCGCTTTCATCAATGCCGTAGGAAGACAACATTTCGGATTGCTCTTCATCGGACAAGCCTTGCAATTCTTCTTCAATCTTACCGCAAATTTTAACAAATTCAGCACCGCGAGATTGAGCAAGAGCACGTACTTTGTTGACGTGTTCATTGTCTTCTGCAATGCCATCTTCATCGACATTGGCACAATAAATGACTTTTTTGCTGCTCAAAAGGCCCATTTCACGCCAAGCCAATTGGAAGGCATCGTTGTCCTTGCCTTGGAAGGTGGCAGCTGGCTGGCCTTCGTTCATATGCGCAAGCAGACGGCCAACTTCTTCAGCACCAGCTTTCATTTCCTTGTCATTTTTACCCATTTTGGTCATGCGCTCAAAACGCTTTTCTGCGCTTTGAATGTCTGCCAAAAGAAGTTCCGTTTCAATGGTTTCAATGTCACGGATAGGGTCCACTGAGCCATCAACGTGGGTGATGTTTTCGTCTTCAAAGCAACGTACAACTTCAAGAACAGCCGCACATTCGCGGATATTGGCGAGGAATTGGTTGCCAAGACCTTCGCCCTTGCTTGCGCCACGTACAAGGCCAGCAATGTCAATGAAGTCCACAGTGGCATGCAAAACGCGCTGTGGATTGACGATTTCTTCCAAGGCTTTCATGCGCTTATCAGGCACAGGCACGGTGGCTTTGTTGGGTTCAATGGTGCAGAAAGGGTAGTTTGCAGATTCTGCATTTTGCGCTTTGGTCAAGGCGTTGAACAAGGTGGATTTGCCGACGTTAGGGAGGCCGACGATGCCGATGCTAAGTGCCATATATGCTCCAAATAGGTGGTATTTCAAATGATTTAATAGAAATTGATGTGCAGAGGGCTTTATATTACTTTTGCGTGTGGCACGAAAAAAAGCATATGCACATACTGCAACTGCTTTGTATAGCGTGTTTTTTTGCAAAAGGAAAGTCTTAAGTAGTGGGTGGACTAGGGTGCTTGGGCATGAAAAAGCCCTCAATGCTAGTGCAATGAGGGCTTGAATGGACGTTGTTTTTGTGCTTTTTGGGGCCTACGGCAAAACTTTGACCAGATATGCACCTTCAGGTTGCAAGTACTGCTGCGCAATAGCTTGAATTTCTTCAGGTGTAAGGGCTTCAGCCTTGGCAAGGTTGGCAATATTCATGTCCAGCGGATAGCCTTGGGAGTGGAGTACAGCGGCTTCACTACTACGGTTTCCGAGGCGTTGGTGCTCACGGTAATAATCGCCCTTGAGCTGATTTTTGCCACGGACAAGCTCTTCATTGTCGAGAGGTTTGGCGTGCAAATCAGCAATGACGGAACGGAAGCCAGCAATGGATTGGTCAATCTTGGATGGATCCGTACCAATATAAAAGGCAAGGAAACCAGCCTTGGACGTTTGCCAATTGAAGGCTGTGACCGTGTATCCGAGGCCTTGATTGTCGCGCAAGTCGCGGAAAAGCAAACCGCTTTGACCTGCAAGCATGGCTTGGAGTAGGTCAAGGGCTGGCACATCTTCATGCTGCGCACCCACTGTAGGGAAGACCATGAGGATATGGGCTTGATTGCGGTCTGCAAGAGTCAAATCAAGAGCCGTTTCTTTGGTCCAAGTTGGCGCGTCAACCTTGGGAGCTGTGGCCGTTGGGAGAGGCAAGGACTTGGCAAATGCAAGGACTGCCTCACGGTCAAAATCTCCTGCAACAGCCATGACCCAAGGCTCTTGGGATTGCTTTTGCCAAAAAGCTTTCACATTGTCTGTTGTAAACTTGGCTATGGCATCCTTTTGGCCGAGATGGAAGTAACCATATGGACTTTCAGGGAAAAGGAATGGCGTTAAATGGCGGAAAGCAAGGCCGAGGGGCTGGTCTTCGCGAGAGGTGATGGCCGCAATTTGGCTTTTGCGTTCGCGTTCAACGTCTACGTCGGCAAAGCTTGGCTTTTCAATGACATCGCGCAGAAGTCCAAACATGGCAGCATCAAAGCGCGTAGGTTGACGCATGCTGAGGTTGAAGGTTTCGCGACCTGCTGAAGCGTTGAGAGATGCCGCGTGGTCAGCTTGAAAATCCGCCATGGCAAAGGTGTCGAGCTCGCCAGCACCTTTGGTTATGGTGCGCGCCGCGAGAGCAGCCAGACCTTGTTGATCTGGGGTCAAGAGAGCATTACCGCCAGAGAAAACCATGTCCAAAGATGTGTAGGGCAAGGTCGTATCAGGAATAAGGATGACAGAGCGACCATGGCCAAGGTCAATGGTTTCCATGCCATTGAGAACGTTGGCTTGTTCAGTACTTGCGTCAGCATCAGCTTTGATGGCCTTTGCGTCGCTGCTATCTTGAACATGTTCACTGGGCCAGTTGGCACCCAAAATTGCTTCAATATCAGTAACTTGTGGTTTTTCTACACCTTCAGGCAAGAGGAACATAGCGTTGACATTTTCTGGTGTAATCCATGCCTTTAAAAGTGCATCAAGCTGCGTGGAGTTCACGTCTTGAATGGCTTTAAGGTAGTTGACTTCACCTTGTGGGCCACCGTTAAAGAACTGGAAATAGCCTTCTTTGGATGCCATACCAGCCACAGTCTCTTTGGAGGTATAGAGGGCATCTTCAAGATTGAGTTTGGCGCGGCTGAGTTCTTCTTGGCTGAAATCAGAACCTTGTAGGCTTGCAAGTTCTTGGGTCAAGGCATTCCAAAAAGCCTCAACTTTGTCAGCGTCGAGCACTGCGGTCATATAGAAAATGCCTGCGCGTTCAAAGCTGTAATTCCCCACAGAAATGGAGTCCACGAGCTGAAGATCATATTTAAATTTTTTGTAAAGCCTTGAGCTTCCGTCGCCAGCTAACATGTGGGCCAAGACATCAAGCTGTGGGCTTTGCAAATCTTGTTGGGCTGGCACAGGAAGGGCCATGCCAAAATGGACCTTTTTCCATGGACCGTATTGAACGCTGAATTTTGGGCCTGTGGCAAGATTTGCTATGTCAAAGGTCGGCAGGGCTGGCACGGCTTGATGGTTGGTCAGTGCGCCAAATTGCATTTCAGCTTCAGCAAGAACTTCATCAGCGTGCACATTGCCCACAACTACGAGCAACATGGATTGCGGCTGATAGTGCTTGGTAATGTAGTCGCGAATCATGTCCGTGGTGAAGGCATTGATATTTTCACGATAGCCGATGATGGGAGCTTTATACGGTGTATCCTTGAGTGCTAAGCCTTGTAATGCTTGGAAAACGCGGCTGCTTGGGGTGTCTTCACCGCGCTCAAGTTCTGCGATGATGACCTTTTTTTCGGACTCAAGCTCTTCTGGGTCTAACGATGGATGAAAGGCCATATCTTTCAGTACATCAAGGCCAAGCTTCCATTCGCTGGATGGCATGTCGGTCAAATATACCGTGTAATCAAAGCTGGTTGCGGCGTTAAGGTAGCCACCAGCACGTTCAACGTCGAGGGCTACAGCACCTTTTGGGCGCTTTTCTGTACCTTTGAAGACCATATGCTCGAGGACGTGGCTGATGCCTGCCTCCTCAGGTGTTTCAAAGGTAGAGCCTGCATGAACATACAAGCGCAATGATGCCAATGGAAAGCGATCGTCGGGCAAGACAAAGACGGTTAGGCCATTGGCGAGGCGCGTGATATGTGGGGTATTTGTTTGATTTTCAACGGTATGGCTATTCACAGTAACGTTATCAGAGTTTGTAGCAGAAAAGGAAGGTGCGGCGTGGGCCGTAGTGAGCATGAATACTCCGATAAAGAAGGTGGTTACACAACGTAGAGAGTGCATGACAACTCCTTAAAATATAAATAAAAACAGGTTAATACGCATAGGGTATGTCTTCAACAAAATAGCCTAGGTTACTACCTAAACAGAATAAGTATTACTCATGTTGCGTCAAGTAAGACTAAAAAAATGAGCAGTCTGTTTTCCTGTACTCCCATGCGGCCAAGAGTGATATCAAAAAATGTTACCCACGCCGCAAATAGAAAGTTTTGGAAAGAGGGAGG
>JAWXUA010000022.1:0-26722 GCA_044433065.1 Pseudomonadota bacterium | reverse complement strand
GTACCGGGAAAAACTGGCCGCGTAATTACAGATAGGGGGGGGGACTTTTTACTCTGTCTACTTGACGGGGAGCAGATCAGAGGGAGGTGGCAGTTTGGTAGGAGCTGTTCGCGAGTCTTCGAGCGATACAGCCCGACAAACTGACAGAGGGAGTATGACATCTTCGTCTTATGTTCTTGTAGCGACAGCGAAGCCGAGCGCATCTTTCTTCTCTTCTGCTATCTTGCCTTTTGCCTTTCTCTCGCCAATCCTTGCTTCCCCTTAACCACCCACATAACGCCATGCTCCTCTATATCCACGTACCCTTTTGTCGCCAAAAATGCCGCTACTGCGCCTTCCACTCTGTCCCTCTTTTGAGAGAGGATGGAAAGGGTTTGATTGAGAATTATCACAAGGCTTTATTGCAAGAAATGGAGCTCTGGGCAGAGAGAGTAGAAGCGAAGACAAGTGGAAAAACGCCCATCACAAGCATCTTTTTTGGTGGTGGTACACCAAGTCTCTTGGACCCAAAGCATATGGGCTCTATCATCGAGAACGCCGCAAAGCATTTTGATGTGCACCCAGATGCAGAAATCACCATGGAAGCGAACCCTGAGTCCTTAGGAAATAAAGCTCGGTGCCGCGATTTCCTGCAAGCTGGTATCAATCGCTTATCGCTCGGCGTCCAATCACTTGACGATAGCTTATTAAAGTTGGTCGGACGACCGCATACAGCCGCAGAGGCTATTCTTGCCTACGCCACAGCACGCAATGCAGGCTTTGAAAATATCAGCCTCGATTTCATCTGGGGTCTACCAAGCCAAACAACAAGCCAGTGGCTTCAGCAAGTACGTGCCATCATTGAACTTGGTCCAGAACATTTGTCCGCATACGGTTTGACGCTCGAAGACGGGACCCCCCTCAAAGCCATGTGTGAGGCCCAAGACCAATTGGTGGGAAAAGCAGAGACACAAGGGGATACAAGGCTCACCCTTGCCGACGAAGCAAGTCAAGAAGCCATGTTTGTGCAAGGGAGCGAGCTTTTGCGCTCAGCAGGCTACGAACACTACGAAATATCTAATTTTGCACAAGAAGATTGCCACTGCCGCCACAATCTCGGCTACTGGTCTGGTGAGGATTACTTGGGCCTTGGTCCTGCCGCGGTGTCTGCATTCTATGAAATCGGGAGCCATAAGACTGGCCAACGCCGCACCAATCCATATGACCATCAAGCTTGGGCCAAAGCCATTGAAGCAGATCTGCATGCGCAAACAGTGTACGATGCAAGTTTTGCCGGCGATATTGAAGAGCTCACACCAGACATCATGGCTGAAGAATATATCATGCTTGCTTTGCGCACGTCACGCGGCATTGTTTTTACTGAATATACAGCGCATACTGGTCATGATTTCATGGCGCAACATAAAGACCTTGTACACGCTTTATGCGCACAAGGTCTCGCAATTATTGACGAACGCCATTTTACGTTGACGACACAAGGCATGCTCGCGTCCAATGAGATTGTGGAGCGATTTTTTTAGCTAAGCCCTTTCCACCTCGTTTTTAAGCAGTGTAAGAAAGCCTCGAAACAGTGGCTTTACAAGCTATTAAAAAGCTTTTACTCTTCAGGAGGCGAAGAAAAATAAATGAAAGAACAAAATGAAATCGGTAGATACCTATCTAATATACTAGGGAATCTTACAGTGGTAGGTCTAGGTTTGACAGTCTTTAATCAAGATTTTATTCAAATCATACCCACTACTATTTCATGTATGTTAGGTATAATCATCTTGCGGAGGTCTTAAATATGAATATGACATTTATAATTTTCACAGCGGCTGTCTTACTTATAGGCGGTTATGGCCTTTGGGTAACACGCTAAACAAACATATACATCATACATAAATTCACAAAAAAAGAGAAGGTTACCCTTCTCTTTTTTCGTTTCATCCACAAATAAAAAGTTTAGGAAGGGATGGGGGTCTGGGGGAAGGGACAACCCTTTTTGGCGGATTATAAAGTGAAAGTTATCATTTAGGGCTTGCAAAAAAGAAGAGGCCCATACAGTTTGTTTTTATACCAAAAAAAAACACTCCACAGCGGAGAACTGTATGGGCCAAAGCCATTGAAGCAGGTCTGCATGCGCAAACAGTGTACGATGCAAGTTTTGCCGGCGATATTGAAGAGCTCACACCAGATATCATGGCTGAAGAATATATCATGCTTGCTTTGCGCACGTCACGCGGCATTGTTTTTACTGAATATACAGCGCATACTGGTCATGATTTCATGGCGCAGCATAAAGACCTTGTACACGCTTTATGCGCACAAGGTCTCGCAATTATTGATGAACGCCATTTTACGTTGACGACACAAGGCATGCTCGCGTCCAATGAGATTGTGGAGCGATTTTTTTAAAACCATGGAAGAATATAGTGTGCTTTAATCCAACAAAGCGAGGTTAGCAATGACATTATGGATTATAACCGCCGTCTTTATGGCTGGCTTATTCGGTTACGGTGTCTATATCAGCCGTAAAATGAATATGTAACTTTACAGAGTATGTTACGCACGTTAGGGATAGTCATCTTAGGAGGCCTTGAGTATGAATACAGCATTTATAGTTTTCACAGCGGCTGTCTTACTTATAGGCGGTTATGGCCTTTGGGTAACACGCTAAACATTTTTATAATCACCCAAAAAAGAGACGGTTGGCCTTTTAATATAAGGAAAGGTGCTTAATGCCTGATACTACAATTGTTTTCACCATAATTGTACTAGCAATAGGCGGTTACGGCCTTTGGCTGACACGCTAAGCATGCAAATATAACCAACCATACAATCACTATAATCAAATAATAATGGGGAAAAGTTTTTACGCTTTTCCCCAATTTTTTAGTTATAAATCAACGCTATTCTTTTTCACTATCAAGGCCCAACAGAGCCATAGCAAAGTCGCCACCATCGAAGGGCCGTAAATCTTCCATCTTTTCACCGAGACCGATGTAGGTGATGGGAATACCGAACTGCATGGCCACAGCAACCACAACGCCGCCCTTAGCTGTGCCGTCGAGCTTAGTCAGGATGATTTCGTCAATGCCACAGGCTTCGCCAAAGAGCTTGGTCTGCGACAGGGCATTTTGACCAGTGGTCGCGTCGATGACGAGGATAGAGCGGTGTGGCGCGCCTTCATGCTTTTTACCAAGAACCTTGCGGATTTTATGGAGTTCTTCCATGAGGTTGACCTTGGTGTGCAGACGTCCAGCTGTGTCGACAAAGAGGATATCATAGCCATCACGAACGGCAATATCCATAGCTTCGTAGGCAACGGCGGCTGGGTCAGCATTGGCTCCTTTGGTGTGGAAACCAGCACCAACGCGCTCAGCCCAAACTTGCAGCTGTTCGCACGCAGCTGCGCGGAAGGTGTCCGCTGCAGCAATGAGGACTTTTTTGCCCTGCATGCGTGCGCGGTAGGCGAGTTTAGCGATGGTCGTGGTTTTGCCCACACCATTGACGCCAATCATAATCACAACTTCAGGCGGATTGACCGCGGCGATGCGGCGTTGTCCTTTGAATATCTCTTCCAGTTCTGCGCGCAGAAGGTCGCGAAATTGTTCAGGATCATCGGTGCCAGCAGATTGGGCACGGCGACGCAGACGGCCCACCAACTCCATGGACGGTTCATAGCCCACGTCAGCGGTGATGAGGATTTCCTCAAGTTCTTCCCAGAAAGCTTCGTCAATACGCTTATGCGATGCGAGGAGCGAGTCGATGCGGCGTCCGATATGCTCACGGGTACGAGCGAGGCCTGCGGACAGCTTGAGCATGAGGCGGCTACGTTCGTCCTCTTCGTCTTCGAGGTCGAGAGCGAGGGCTAAGCGGTATTGCAGTTCTGAGCGAAAATCATCGACATAATAATAGTCCATGGCCTTAAGCCAACGACTGAAATCATTGACAAAATTATCTGCTTCGTCGGTAGGGACTTCTAAGGCTTTGAAGAAAAAGCGGACGCGCGTCCAAAGGTTTTCGTCAACTTCTTCCACACCATCGAGGACGTGGGACAGCCAGACGGACAGGCGTGGTTCTGCTTGGCGGAGCGCAAGGGTCAGCTCTGCTTGCCATGGTTCGACTTGCTCGGTGATGCCTTGAGCTGGCATGTCGCGTGGTGAGATGACGGCTGGCTCTTCAGTAATCTCTGGAATTTCAAGAGCTTCGGCAACTTCAATAACTTCAGGAACTTCGATAACTTCAGGAATTTCAGGACTTGTTACAACTTCAGGAGCTTCGGCAACTTCAGGAGCTTCGGCAACTTCAGGAGCTTCGGCAACTTCAGGAGCTTCAGGAGCTTCGGCAACTTCAGGAGCTTCAACTATTTCTTCAATAGGGGCTTGAACTTCCTCTACAACAGCTTCTGGCTCAGGCTGAACATCATCAACAATATCAATATTTTCAACAGTTTCGATAGTTTCGACAGCTTCGACAGTTTCGACAGCTTCAATAGCTTCAGTCGCTTCAGTCGCTTCAGTAGTTTCAGCAGGCTGTACAATCTCTGGCTGAATTACTTCAACTTCTGTGACAACTTCTTCAGTAACTTCAGTAACTTCTACAGCTTCAGTAACTTCTTCAATAACTTCAGTAACTTCTACAGCTTCAGTAACTTCTTCAATAACTTCAGCGACTTCTACAGCTTCAGCAGTTTCTTCGGCTTCAGGGGCCTTGGCAATCTCTATAACTTCTACAACTTCTATAACGGGCGGAGTTTCTGGGCTCGCGAGCTCTTCACTCGTGACTTCGCCAGTAACGTCACTAGCCACTTCACTAGCGACTTCAGGTGTTTGTGCCTCTTCAGTATCGCCCTTCCACCACTTCTTAACCGCTGAGAAAAAACCCATATATGTAACCTACCTATATATTGCGTTGAAAATCAGACTTTCATCCATGGGCATATACGTACTAAAAATTCCTCAAAAGGGCCAGTGTGTTTTTTGCACCCTAAACATCCCTCATTGCAGCTCTTCACACCGGTCGCTTGCCCAACACTAATCAACTATAACTCACCATATTGACACCACAAGACCCACAGCGTAAACCTATGAGCATATTTTTTGACACATCATTCAAGGAAGCAAGCCGTGAGCATTGACTTTACCCAATCATTCAGGGACCCAAAACTTTGTCGCTCCCTCCTCGAAAAGCTTCACAAAGAACTCAGCAGTCCTGACGCCGCTCCTCTCGCCTTTATGGAAGTCTGCGGAACCCACACAGTTTCCATTTTTCAAAGCGGCCTACGTCCCTTGCTTCCTGCCTCAGTGCGCCACCTCTCTGGCCCCGGTTGTCCCGTCTGTGTCACCCATGAAAGCGAAGTCGCAGCATATCTCGAGCTTGCTAGCCGCGACAATGTCATCATTGCAACCTTCGGCGACCTCATGCGCGTCCCAGGTCCTCATGGGCAAAATCTCAAGCTCGCACAAGCCCAAGGTAGCCGCATCGAAATTGTCTATTCTGCCTTTGACGCGCTCAAGCTTGCCACAGACAATCCCACCGAGCACGTAGTCTTCCTTGGTGTTGGCTTTGAAACAACAGCCCCAACCATTGCAGCCACCGTCCAAGTGGCTAAGGCCCAAGGTATCAATAATTTTTCTGTGCTCTCCTTCCACAAACTCGTGCCGCCAGCACTGACTGCGCTGCTCACCGACCCAGAATGCGCTGTGGACGCCTTCCTGCTGCCTGGTCATGTGTCCACCATCCTTGGTATAGATCCCTATCGCTTCGTGGCCGACACCTACAATACCCCTGGTATCATTGCAGGTTTTGACCCAGTGGACATTCTCCAAGCACTCCTCCTCATGGTCGAGCAACGTAAATCTGGCAAGGCAGCCATCGTCAACGCCTATTCCCGTGCCGTCGACGACGCAGGCAACCCCAAAGCCCGCGCCATCATGGACGATGTCTTCCATGTCTCCGATGCCCTCTGGCGTGGTCTCGGGCTCTTGCCCAACAGCGGTCTCGTCTTCAATGACGCCTATTCCCACTACGACGCTATGGAACGGCTCAAGCTCACCCTGCCGACCATCACCAAGCCCACACCCTGCAAGTGTGGCGACGTGCTCAAAGGCAAAATCACACCCGACCAATGCCCACTCTTCGCCAAAGCCTGCACCCCAGCAAATCCAGTAGGGCCCTGCATGGTCTCCACTGAAGGAAGCTGCGCCGCATATTTTAAGTATAATGTTATGTAGTTAGCTGGGGGAGAGAGAAGGAAACTTTTGGAAAAGTCTCCTTCCCCTTCCTCCAGACCCCCCTCCCCCTTCCTTCAAAACTTTTTATTAGTGGATGGGAGTACGGGGCTTTAAGTTCTCTCTCGGCCACATCTGATAACGCGTAGTATGTGGCTTCGATTGAACATCTTTTTATCTACAAAAAACTCTCTGCCTCTGCAGAATTAAGAGATTTTTTCTTCTGGCAAGGCGGACGAAGTTTTTTACGAAGGAAGTGTATGCGCTCATACTCGACCGTAGTAAAAAACGAGTCCCCCAAAATCGAACAAGCGCCAGAAGGAAAAAGATCCAATTCCCCCCCATATAAGGATAAAATTATGAGCAATAATATAGTACTTTTAGACTACGGCAGCGGCGGCCGAGCATCACACCGCCTTATTTCTGACATGTTTCTGCGTCACTTTGACAATCCCATCTTACGCATGATGGACGATGCCGCGCGCCTCGAGCTCACAGGGCCCCTCGCCATGAGCACCGATTCCTACGTCGTGGATCCCATCTTCTTTAGCGGCGGTAATATTGGCAGCCTCGCGGTACACGGAACCATCAACGATGTAGCCATGTTAGGGGCGAAACCACGCTATATCTCCTGCGCCTTCATCCTCGAAGAAGGCTTTGACATGGAGTCCCTCGAGCAAATCGTCGCCACCATGGGCGAAGCTGCGCGCAATGCTGGGGTCGACATTGTCACAGGTGACACCAAAGTTGTACCCCGTGGCGCATGCGATAAAATCTTCATCAATACCACAGGTATAGGCGAAATCATAGCCAACCCAGCACCATCAGGACACCGAGCACAAGCTGGCGACGCCATCCTTATCAGCGGCTCCATGGGTGACCACGGGCTCACCATCCTGTCACAACGCCAAGGTCTGAACTTTTCCGCCGACATCGCCACGGACTCAGCAGCGCTCAACGGAACCATCCTTCGCTTGATTGAGGAAATTGGCGATATCCACGTGCTTCGTGACCCAACGCGCGGCGGCCTTGCCACAACGCTCAACGAAATTGCCGGCCAGTCCCAAGTGGTTTGCCATATCCTTGAAGACGCCATCCCTGTGCGCGAATCCGTGCGCAATGGCTGTTCTTTCCTTGGCCTCGACCCTCTCTATCTCGCCAACGAAGGCAAGCTCATCTGTATTGTACCCGAAAAAGATGCAGAAAAAGCCCTCGCTATCCTCAAGGAAGGTCCGCATGGCGAGCATGCTGCACGTATCGGCACGGTCATCGAGCCAGCTGTAGAAAACTCCACAGCACAAGATCCCTCGGCTGCCATCGGTGGCTTTGGGGCCGCTATCCGTGGCAAGGCTGGGCAGGTTATTATGGAGACGCCTCTTGGTGGTCACCGTCTCTTGTCTATGCTGGAAGGGGAGCAGTTGCCCCGTATTTGCTAGGGCATGTCTTCAAACTGCTTCTTTTGCTTTCTGGCTTCGTTGGACTCGTATTTTACTACGGTTACGTATGTCTATATACGCGCCCTTCGTAAAATACTTCGTCCGCCTCGCCAGAAAAACAAAATAATCTAGTTTGAAGACATACCCTAGGAGGGAAAATATTACCTTATAAGAAAAAGATCCCATTCACGACCACATCGTGTTTGGGATTTTTCTATTGGAAGCCACAGAGGACATGCCGTATACTTCCTCTTCTTCCCCCATGCGCCGCAATCATTCATTCAACGATATAAATTCTCGTCGCAACGAAAAAGTTTTGAAAGGGGGAGGGGGTCTGGGGGAGGGAGAAAACTTTTCCAAAAGTTTGCTCCCCCAGCTAAATAACTACGACGCTAAAATAAAATCCACACCTTGCACATAGCCACGGACGGCGAGCACCGAGACAAGTTCATCGCTAGCCCCATGCTGTGCGAGGTACGCCACGAACATAGCGGTCTTGGGCGGAGGCATTTGGTCCAGACTGAGAACGCGCCGGCCTTCCACAATATTGCCGACTTTCTTGGGATCAATGTCAATCCATGCTGCGATGGCTACACCATGGTCGAGCAGATGACGGGCACGCCGACGAGCCATGCGCCCTGCTCCAAGGATATAGACTTCGCGTGCTTGGCCAGCGTTTTGGCCACATGTTTGGGCAGGTGTGTGCTCAGTCGTTTGGCCACATGCTTGGGAGGGGGAAATCTGCGTGTGCAGATGGGCCGCAAGATAGCGAGCGCGGAGTGACGCAAAGGCATCATCGCTGTAATTGTCGTGGGTTCGGGTCAGGCGATTAGGTGGGTCATTCCACGTCACAAGGTTTTGAGGGAGCTTGGCCATGCGTACCCCAGCGGCAAAAAAGCGGAGCCACAGCTCATAATCTTCAGGGAACGGGCCTTCGGCATAGGGACCATGCAGGTCAACGAGGGTACGGCGGAACATGACTGTGGGATGGACGAGGGGCGATTCACGAAAGCGCGCTGCAAACATGTCCGCATGAGACAGTAAACCATTGCTCCAATTGATATAATGCATGAAGCCATGGCAGGTTTCGGCGTCACCACCAAAGCTGACGCGGCTAGCCACAAGCCCTGTTTCTGGGTGTTCGTCAAGATAGGCCACTTGCAGAGCCAGTCGGTCTGGATGGCAGAAATCGTCGGCGTCCATACGTGCAACATAGTCACCACGAGCGTGGCTGAGGCCAGCATTCAGCGCATGCACAATGCCACCATGGGCCACGGAAATGGGGCGCACCCGAGCATCTTTGGCGGCGTAGGCTTGGAGGATGGAGAGGGTTTGGTCGGTGGAACCATCGTCCACGGCAATGATTTCAAAGTCGGTGAAACTTTGGGCCAAGAGGCTTTCGAGCGTGTCCGAAACGCAGGCCGCCCCATTCCACACGGGCATAAGCACCGAGACTTTAGGCAGGTCATGGGCAGGATGGCACTGCGAACGGACAACGCATGGCATGGCTATATTTCCGACGTGGTAGATGGTTGCGCTTCAGAGCTTTCGCACATGGAGTCAGAGCTCGCAGCAGCGGCTTGGCTTTCCAAGAACTCTGGCGAGTCACTATTGACCACAGAATGGATGCGGCAAACGCCACAAGTATCTGCAATAGTAGGATAACCACAGTTTGCGCAAGGTGAGAGTTTTACTTCATCGGCAACTTCTTGAGCTGCAAAGGCAGGCCGCCCACGCTCAAGGAAGCATTGGTAGAAGTCAATTTTGCGCCCAGGCATTTTCTCTTCAATCTGATGCCACATTTCTTTATAGAAGGTGAAGCTCGCACCTTTGCTATACGGGCAAGGCGCATAGTGGTTCTCAATTCCCATTAAAAACGCATAGTTAGCTGTTTCAAATTCAGATAAGCGCCACAAAGGCTTGACCTTGCGCGAAAAGCTGCCAGTACCTTCGAGAGCTGGTGACTGGTCGCTTAAGTACGCCGTATCCCAGCGGATGGTATTGCTGAAAAGGCGTGCAACTTCATCGTCCAAATTGTGCCCTGTTGCCAAGACTGTAAAGCCTTGGTCCATGGCTACCTTATTGAAATAATAGCGTTTTATTTTCCCACATGCCGAACAAATAGGACGGCGCAGACGCTGTTTTACCTTAGGAATAGCGAGGCCCTCGCCTTCCATCTCCTTTACGATGAGCGGGAAATTGTGCTGGGCACAAAAACGCTCCACAACGCCTCGTGACTTGGGCGAAGATTCTGGGATGCCAAGGTCGATGTGTAGGCCCGTCACATTATAGCCCAAGCGCCCAAGTTCGAGCATGAGGGCCAGCGAGTCCTTGCCGCCCGATAAGGCCACTAAAATGCGGTCTTCATGGGTGAAAAGATTGTGGTCCTTGATGCCCTTTTCCACTTGTTTCGAAAAAAAGCGTAAAAAACATTCCGCACAAAAGCCTGTATTATGGCTTGGCAAAGCGACGACTGCTGTAGCTTTACAACGTTTACATTTCACAATAAAACCCCGTTATCGTTATAGAAATCTTTGAATATGGCGAAAGCATTGGCTGTATTTGCAAACTCGACTATTTTGCTTTTCTGGAGAGACGGGCGAAGTGTTTTACAGTGGCGCGTATCTAGACATACGAAACCGTAGTACAATATGAGTCCGCCCTCATCAAACAGGCGCCAGAAAGCAAAGGAAGCCGTTTGCAGATATATCCTAGCCGCGCGATGTAATTCCACGGACAAGAATATGGTCGCCGTGGTTAATGGGCCTGTCAGGTGTCAAAAGCTCGCCATCACGCACCACAAGAGCTGTGGCCTGTCTGAAGCCGAGTTTTTTCAAGAGCTGGCCAGCACTCTTCACGCGTGGCATTTCAAAGATTTGTTCTTCAGGTTGCAAGTGCACCGAAATGGTCGGTGGACGCCTGAAGCCAGTCACAGGGTCAATTTCTGTGGCATTGGGGTTCTTTTGTGCGTCGGTCTTTAAGGACGCTTGTGCGTCGATCTTTAAGGACGCTTGTGCGTCGGTCTCTAAGGTCGCTTGTGCGTCGGTCTTTAAGGACGCTTGTGCGTCGATCTTTAAGGACGCTTGTGCGTCGGTCTCTAAGGTCGTTTGCCCATTTTCGACGGGCGTACTGTTCGTGGTCATACGATACCTGAATGCTAAAAGGTCAGCGAAGCCCATGATGAAAGGCGGCGCGTAGCGTTATGCTGATGCCAATGTGACCTGTTTCACTCCGCAATGCAAGGGGCTTGTTATTTGGTGATTTACAATTGGGCGCAAGCTAAACAACTAAGGTGTGTTTCTACATTCAGCGATTTTGTTCTTCTGACGAGGAAAACGAGCTTTTTACGACATGAGTGTACTCTTATGGTACTCGATTAGAGTAAAAAACGAGTTTGACGAAGCTTCAGCAGGCAAAAGATCGAATGTAGAAACATACCCTAGTAAACCTAGCCCACTTTTGCTAAAGTTTGACCATGCACAGCACCCCAACGACATCCTTATATATAGGCGGTACATCAGCACCGCAAAAGCCATCACGCCTCGTCATTCTTGGCCTCGATGGCGTACCTTATTCCTTGGCCCAAACCCTCTGCAAGGCAGGGCACACCCCAAATCTTGCGCGGCTCATGGCCACCACGACAAATCCAAGCAGCATCACTGGGCTCAATTCCGAAGCTTGCGCCGCACTCCATGCCACACCCTACTCAGGTCCCATGTCCGCAGAATTGCCAGAACTCTCGCCTGTGAACTGGACATCATTCTACACTGGCGAAGGACCAGAAGAGCATGGCGTCTTTGGTTTCACGCGCATCAATGCAAGCACCTATGAGCTTTCACTGGCGGACTTCACACAGGTTGGCATCCCCACTATCTTCGACAAATTAGGTTCTCAAGGCTATACATCACGTATCGTTAACTTACCGAACACCTACCCAGCACGTGGCCTACGCACGTCCATCATGAATGCCAACTGCATGATGATTTCAGGCTTTGTGGCGCATGATTTGCCAAGAGCTGTATTTCCACCATTTTTGATGGGGCCGCTCATGTCATGTGGCTATAAACTTGAAGCTGACACAAGCCGTGGTAGCCGTGAACCCTTGTATTTATTGCAAGAATTACGGGCTACCCTAGCTTCACGCCGTGCAGCCTTACAACTTCTCTGGCCAGATTTAGCGTGGGATTGCTTTGTCTTTGTGTTGACGGAGACAGACAGGCTCTTCCATTTTCTCTGGGATGCTGTTGTGGACGTGCATCATCATATGCACACGGCATGTATGGATTTCTTGCGCCATTGGGACGCTCTCATAGGTGACCTTTTGGACCGCATCGACATGGTCAACAGGCAAAATAGTAGCCCCATACGCCTCATGGTCATGGCGGACCACGGCTTTACAGGACTTGAGACGGAGATCGACCTCAACGTCTTCCTGCAAAGCGAAGGATACCTACACCTTACGCCACCAACTCTGCAAAACAACGAGCTCGACGCCACACGCATTCTGCCCCAAAGCACAGCCTTTGCCCTCGACCCAAGCCGCATCTATCTCCACACACGTGAACGCTTTGCGCGCGGTCAACTATCTCAATCTGCTGCGGCCTCCCTGCTTCCTGCCCTGCGGGAAAAACTCTTGCGCCTGACCTATCAGGGCCGCCCTGTGCTCAAAGCTGTCCACACAGCAGATGAGCTCTACCAAGGCTCTAAGCGTCCCATGGCCCCAGATCTCGTCTGCGAAGCCTACGCAGGTTTTGACCTCAAGGCCAAGTTCAACCGCACAACCCTTTTCGGACATTTTGGCCGCACAGGGACCCACACAGTCCACGACGCCTTTTTCTATGATTCCCAAGGTTTCCAAGCACAACGCGTACGTGACGTTGGAGTTGAGGTGTTGAGGCATTTTGGAATGTGATTGGTGGTTGCGGAAGGGATAAGCATGGGCAAGGATGAGGATAGGCAGGGATAAGCATGGGTAGGGATGAGCATGGGAAGGGATGAGGACAGGCAGGGTGACTCACTCCGCTCAAAAGGCAGAAAGGCAGAAAGCAGAAAGGCATGCGATGCACACGGCTTCGCACGCGCTACCAGAACATAAGACGAAAAGGCACACTCCCTCCTACGCCTTACACTTGAGACTTCTGAACAAACTCTTTATACTCCACCCTCAATTTCCATAAAAAACGAGCGTATCATGATAAACCTTGCCACAGAATTAAACGCAGCGCAGTACGAAGCAGCGACGACATTAGAGGGACCGGTCTTGGTCATTGCTGGCGCAGGCAGTGGCAAGACAAGGACAGTTGTGTACCGCTTGGCCAATTTGCTTGAGCAAGGTGTGCCGAGCACCAATATTTTGCTGCTGACCTTCACACGCAAGGCAGCTGCTGAGATGCTGCATCGGGCTGGGAGTTTGCTTGGCTACGGGGTTCAGGGGATTGCTGGTGGCACGTTCCACGCTTTTGCGTACAGCCTGCTGCGGCAGTATGGGCGGAAGGTGGACGAGGAGACGGGCCGACTACGTGACATGAGCATTATGGACAGCTCGGACAGCGTTTCGGCACTGCACCATTGTAAGGACGCGCTTGGCGTAGGTAAGGGTGACCGGTCGTTTCCTAAGGCGCAAACAGTGCTTGGCATGCTGAGCAAGGCGCGCAATAAGGAGATGGAGCTTGACGATGTGGTGCGTCGTGAGGCCTTCCATTTGCTTGTACACGCTGATGCCATTGCGCAGCTTGGCGAAGCCTATACGGAATTTAAGGAGCAGCACGGACTGCTTGACTACGATGATTTGCTCTTTGAGCTTGAGAATATGCTGAAGGATAACCATGAGTTACGTGAGATGCTGCGTGAGCGGTACCGTTATATCATGGTGGACGAATTTCAGGATACCAACCTTGTGCAAGCGCGGATTGTGCAGTTGTTGGCTGGCGAGCGTGGCAATATCATGGCTGTGGGCGACGATGCGCAATCTATTTATGCGTTCCGTGGTGCCAATGTGCAGAATATTTTATCGTTCCCAAAAATGTTTGAGGGCACGAAAATTATTAAGCTCGAAGAAAACTATCGGTCAACGCAACCGATTTTGGATTTGACCAATGCCATTTTGGCTGAAGCGCCTGAGGCGTATCAAAAGCGTTTGTATACAAGTCGAGAAGATGGGGATAAGCCTCAAGTAATACGGCCACTTAGCGACCTGACGCAAGCTAATATTGTGGTCTCGCAGATCAGTAAATTACTGAAAAAATATCCGCCCCATGAGATTGCTGTGCTGTTTCGGGCTGGCTTCCATTCGTATCACGTGGAAGTGCAGCTAACGAAGCTTGGCGTGAAGTTCCAGAAATTCGGCGGCTTACGGTATTCTGATGCAGCCCACGTGAAGGATATTATATCCTTTGCTAAGCTCGTCATCAATCCTATGGATTTACCAGCATTTCAACGGGTTGCGTCCTTAACCAAGGGTGTTGGGCCTAAGACATGCTTGAAGCTTTACGACATGGCGCAACAGGATGACACGGCATCGCTTTCCAAAGCTTGTGGCCGCTATCCGCAGTTGCGTGGGGATTTGGAATTGCTGGACCGCTTACGCCAAAGAACACCTAGTCCAGTGACATTATTGGAAGAATTGATTGAGCACTATCAGCCTCGCCTTGAAGTCAACCATCCTGATGACTGGCCACGTCGTTTGCAAGGCCTTGAGCAAATGGTGCAGATTGCCGCAGGCTATCAGGATTTGGATTTATTTGTGTCGGACATCGCCCTTGAGGACCCGAGTTCCAAGGAAGAGGCGCGGGACTGCGTGGTCTTGTCCACCATCCACTCATCCAAGGGCTTGGAATGGGATGCCGTGATTTTGCTTGATTTGGTGGAAGAGCGTTTTCCATCGCGTCACGCCCTGCACCGTGCCGATGATTTTGAGGAAGAGCGGCGGCTTATGTATGTTGCGTGCACGAGAGCCCGTGAGCAACTTATCCTTTCCACACCAGCCAGTTTGTATCAGCGTGGGGGCGGCGGCAATGAGCCAGCCATCCCAAGTCCCTTTGTGCGCGAATTGTCGTATACCCTGTATGACGAGTGGAAAGAGAGTTATGCCGGTGGTTTACAGCCATCAGCCCAACGTTCGCCATCGCCACAATATAGCCCCCATACCATGCGCAGCGCAGCTTTTGGTCAAAATAATCAAGACAAGTCGCAAAGCTTTGGTTGCCAGCTTCGTCCAGAAGAGGCGCAACAAGGCAGCCCCATGGTCGGCGGTGGCATGGGCGGTGGGAAATTGGGTCGCTGTCGCCACAAGATTTTTGGCCAAGGCAAAATTATTCAGCATTTACCGCCAGATAAGTACCGCGTGAACTTCCCTGGCATCGGCCTGAAGGTTATTCTTGGCGATTATCTTGTCATGGAAGATGATTAGCTGGAGGGAATTTTTCTAGGGGAAGCAGTCGGTCGGCTTAGGAAAGATTGTACGCATTGTATGGCTTTGATTGGAAGACCTGAGAGTAAGGAGTATGCAGCCGTGTTGCGCAGTGAAGACCATATATTGGCCTGTATTAACAAGTTTTTTCCACGCGAGCACGAACGTATGTCTCTTGGCCGTGGCGACGATTGTGCGGTCATGGCGACGCCCAATGCCATTTGCGTGAGCACGGATTTGTTTCTCGAGGACGTCCACTTTCGCCGCAGCTATTTCACGCCCGAAGAAATTGGGCACAAAGCTTTAGCTGTGAATATCAGCGATATTGCTGCTATGGGTGCGAAACCATTGGCTTTAAGCATGGGGCTTATGTTGCCCAAGGACATAGCGTCTGATGAGCTTGAACGCATGATGCGTGGCATGGCGGACCTTGCATCGCGCTATCATGTGGCTTTGACCGGTGGGGATATTTCGCGTGCCGCAAGTCTTGGATTTTCCATCACAATTTATGGTGAAGCGCAGGGGCTAGGTGAAGCGCAGGGGCTAGGTGGAGCGCAAGGGCTGGGTGAAGCCCAGAAGAAAGGTACGTTTCTACAGCGTGGTCAATGTCATGAAGGTGATATTGTCTTTTGTATCGGGGATTTAGGTCTTGCGCGCGTGGGTCTTTTGTCCTTAGAAGGCATGGGCCGCGCAGCTTGCGACAGCTATCCAACAGCATGCCAAGCGCATCTTATGCCGCAGCCTCTCGTGGAAGCTGGCACAGTGCTTGCAACGAATTTCGAAAATCTGTCGCTTATGGACCTCTCTGACGGGCTTGCTCGCGACATGCCAAGGCTTTTGGGCTGCGGAAATGGCCGCACTTTGGGCGCGGATATGGTGATCACAACGGACATGCTGCATGCCGACTTGGTAGCCTTTGCCCAGCAGGAGCTCATGAAAGAGCAGCCAACAACGTTGGCACAGGCAACGCCAACTTTATTGGCATCTACAGTCGCGTCTGGTGCAATTACTGACCGCGCCATCCATCACGCCTTTATGGGCGGCGAGGATTACGCCTTGCTTGGCACGTGTTCGCCCACGGATTTTGCTAGACTTCATAACGAATTTACAGGCATGCCCCATGCGCCTGTTGTGCGTCGCCTTGGGGTAGTGACCAGTGGACCACTTCGTCTCAATGGGCGCACGGTGGAGCAAGGTGGCTTTGATCATTTTTCTAGCTAAGCTGGAATTGCATCACCAACGCAAAACAGATAACACACCAATATATAAGGACATCGAATGGCAACAGAACCATCACTGCGCATTATTGGCCTTGTGCGCTCCATGCTTTCGAGGCTTGGAGATTGTCCTAAATTTGGCGATGAAGGTGCGCCTGATGCGTGGCTCGACATCCAAACGCCGTATGTTGCGGCCCTTGAAAGCCTTGAGATTGGCCAAGCCATGACCGTCATCACGTGGCTCCATCTTGCGGACCGCGACACCCTTGTGGTGCATCCGCGTGGCGATAAAAGCCGACCTCAGCGTGGCGTTTTCAATACCCGAAGTGCAACGCGCCCCAACCCTTTGGGCCTGCATGAAGTGACACTCAAGGCCATCAACACGACGCCAGATGGGGGCAAACGTTTGCTTGTGGGGCCTCTCGAAGCCATGCACGGCAGCTATGTTATTGACATCAAAACCTCGCGAGAACAGCGGTCTGGCGAGCACGCTACAAGCCTTAGCAGCTCTGCCGAAATGCCACCGCAGATTGCTCCGCGTGACGTGGAAATCATGAGGAATACCTGTCGCTTAGCGTGGACGCGCGGCCTTTTATCTGGTTTCAATGGCAACGTGAGTTTGCGCGTTGGGCCGCACTGTCTTGTGACCTGCACAGGGGCTGCCAAGGGTAGTTTGCAGAACTCCGATGTATCCCTTGTGGAAATGTCTAGCGGCAAGCAGATTGCTGGAGCTAAGGCGTCATCAGAATTGCCTATGCACCTCGAAATATACAAAAATCAGCTTCGCGCTCAGGCCATTGTGCACAGCCATCCGCAGCGTTTGCTTGCCCTTGGCTTGCGCTTTCCCAAGGAAGAACGCTTGAAAATACCTGTTTTTGAGGCAGAGGCTATCTTGTCCAAACTCGCCTATGTACCTGATTTTGCACCAGGAACCGACGAACTCGCCAAGGCCATTGGTGAGGCTGCCAAGGACCATGAGGCTATTTGGATGGAACGGCATGGCCTTGTATGCTGGGGTGAAACGGCCACCAAAGCTTTGGCTTTGTCCGAGGAGCTTGAGCATTTAGCTGGAGTGCAGTTATTGGGCCAGTAGCTGTATGTCGTATTGATATATAACTGTTATTGAAAAGCAAAAAAGCCCTTTGTATCGTGTGATACATTGGGCTTTTATGTTATTCTTTTGTAAAAAGATGAATTGGTAGAGGTATTTTACATATTTTGAGACGCATTTTACCTTTACTATTACGTTCATGCATATAAAAAAAACGGCATATCTTCCAGCGTATTTTACCACGCAGAAGAGTTTTTTTCCATAACTCTTTTTTTGTTAGTAAAGGATCATAAGCAATCAGGCCATGGTGGTATACACAGTAACCAAAAAAACGCTCCACAGCATGAGCATATTGACCAATAGACTTATTTTCCCGCTCAAATGCATCAATATCAATATATTGCAGTAAATCAAAGACTTCTGCACGAGCAATAAAAATAGTTCCTGCCACAAATATATATGTTTTTTGGGGAAGCTTATTTTTTTCTACAATAGCATCACATAATTTTAGAGCTGTAGTATCACGCTGAACAGTAGTATCTAAAAAAAGTGTATAACTGCCACACATCCCAATCGTACTATTTTGTTCTAGCGCATCAATTGTTCTAGTAATATTTTCTTTAGAAGAGATAAAGTTATTTGATGCCACACGCCAATCTTTACCTTTAAAGTAAAAGTTACCAAGCAAAATAGGCTCTACATCTCTTTTTGTATGTAGTTTTATAATATAACTATAATTTATCAGGGAAATACTTTGTATAATTTGAATAAATGGACGAATGTCATATCCTCTATTCTCACAAAGTACAATGTGTGCATTGGGAAAAGAAGCCATAATATCCTTCTCAAGCGTACTATTATGCTCCGCAAGAGTCACAAACACATCACATTCATAGGATGAAATATTGTTTAAATAGCCTTTATACTCGGGCCACATATCTTGATAGTATAAGTGCAGATGAACAAGGATTTTTTTCATATAATAGTTCCAAGTAATATATTATATATATCTTTGTGCCAAATACCATTCCACAGTTTTTACAATGCCACTAGCAAAGTTTTCATCAGCGTTCCAGTCTAATTCCTTCTCAAGCTTGGTCGCATCGATTGCATAGCGTCTGTCGTGGCCAGCTCTATCAGTCACAAAGCGGACCAAATCACTGTATGAGCCTTCGTTGCGGGGCACTTTTGCATCCAAAATAGAGCACACAGCCGCCACAATTTCGAGATTATTCTTTTCGTTACGGCCGCCAATATTATAGACTTCGCCAGCACGACCTTCATGATACACAAGGTCAATGGCTTTACAATGGTCCATAACGTATAACCAGTCGCGCACATTTTTCCCGTCGCCATAGATGGGAATAGGTTTACCCTCAAGGCAATTGGATATAATTTTGGGGATGAGCTTCTCTGCATGCTGTTTAGGACCATAGTTATTAGAGCAATTGGACGTTGTAACATTCATGCCATAGGTATGAAAATACGAGCGTACAATCATATCAGAGCTAGCTTTGCTTGCAGAATACGGTGAGTTTGGCGCATATGGCGTTGACTCCGTAAACAATCCTGTTGCACCAAGAGTTCCATACACTTCATCAGTTGATATATGATGGAAGCGGCAATCTTCAAATCCAGATTTCACCTTATGCGGTGCCTTCATCCAAGAGGCTCTGGCCACGTCAATCAACGTAAATGTACCCACAACATTAGTTTCAATAAAGGCTTGCGGACCAGATATAGAGTTATCCACATGGCTTTCTGCTGCAAAGTGAATGACACCACGGATATCATACTGTGCAAAAAGGCTTTCGATGAGTTCTCTATCGCAGATATCGCCCTGCACAAAGGTATAATTAGCAGCCTTGTCACACTCTTTAAGATTATCGAGGTTGCCTGCGTAGGTCAGCTTATCAAGATTAATACAGTGGTAATCAGCATATTTAGCACAAAAATACGGTACAAAGTTGGAACCAATAAAACCTGCACCACCAGTAATAAGAATAAACTTCGTCATAATATGAGCCTTTATGCAATGCGACGTATAATTTACAATGAGAATACAGCAGTCAAATCAGCAAATGTAGGGTTTACTGCATCCTTTTCTGATACAATAACGTCCTTGGATGGAATGCGCCAATCAATATTCAGGGCCGCATCACAGTACAATAAGCCGCCCTCGCTAGCCTTATGGTACACATTATCACATTTATACGCAAATATGGCTGTTTCACTCAGCACAGAAAAGCCATGAGCGAAGCCTCTGGGGATGAGCAACTGCATATTGTTTGCAGCAGAAAGCTCTAGGGAAAAATGTTGCCCATACTTTGGGGAATTTTTGCGTAAATCCACCACAACATCAAGCACTGTCCCTTCTAAAACACGTACAAGCTTAGCCTGTGCATAGTCGCCTTGTTGAAAATGCAGACCGCGTATAGTGCCATACGATGACTTGGACTGATTATCTTGGATGAATGTATAGTGAAGACCAGCCTTTTCAAAAGCATCTTGATTATAACTCTCGAAAAAATAGCCACGATCATCAGTAAAAATCCGAGGCTCAATGAGGTAAAGACCCTCAAAATCCGTTGATATGCACTTCATTTAGTCCTCACATACACGCAAAAGATAGTCTTTATACGCACCCTTACTTAATGTATTGGCCAAAGTACAGAGCTCTTCTTTACTGAGAAATCCTTTACGGTATGCAATTTCTTCAATGCACGCAATTTTAAGCCCTTGTCGCTTTTCAATCAACTGTACATATTGCGATGCATCCATAAGGCTGTCTGGTGTACCAGCATCAAGCCATGCATTACCACGTTTCATGGGCATGACATTCATTCTTTCTTCAGCAAGATACATATTATTAATGTCTGTTATTTCAAGCTCACCGCGCTTCGATGGCTTCAAAGACCGAGCTTTTGCAACAACATCACTAGGATAAAAGTACAGTCCAACAGAGGCATACTTTGATTTTGGATTGCTAGGTTTCTCTTCTATAGAGATGGCCTTCAAATTTGCATCGAATTCCACAACACCAAAGCGCTCTGGATCTGCAACATGGTAGGCGAAGATGGTTGCACGTTCGCCTGCATTTCTTGCAATTTCCTGTTTAAATTCGGCTATTTGAGCACCGATATAAAAGATATTGTCACCAAGAATAAGGCACACATCCTCATCTGCAATAAAGTCCGCACCAATGACAAAGGCTTCAGCAATACCCTTTGGTTCATTCTGCACAGCATAGCTCAGCGACAGGCCAAGGTGCGAGCCATCACCGAACAGCTTTTCGATATTTGGCGTATCTTGCGGTGTAGAAATAATCAAAATCTCCCGAATGCCAAAGAGCATCAAGGTAGATAAAGGGTAATAAATCATGGGTTTATCATAGACTGGCAACAACTGTTTCGACGTTGTTTTTGTCAACGGATAGAGGCGTGTGCCGCTACCGCCAGCCAAGAGAATGCCTTTCATCGGTGTATCCTTGTTTTTACAGAATAGAGTGGAATGATGTCCCAAAGGCGGCACCACTGCATATTGGCCTTTTCATATGTGTAGAAAAAAGGAATGCCAAAAATCTTTGTTTTCCTGCATATTGTTGAATCTACACGAGCTTCCATCCACAATTCTGGATACTCTGCACGCACATGTTCATGTATTTTGATATTAGCTTGCGCCATTTTCTTTGCTTGGTTACAACTTGTTCTTGTATCATGGTCACGGTATAAGAACAATTCTTCATCAACAACTGCAAAATGTGTTTTACCAATCAAACAACACCACAATCTATAGTCTTCAGATGGGCTATATTCTTCCTCATAACGAATACCATGCGCAACAAGAACACTTTTTCGCAACATGGAAGAAGGATGCTTTATAGAACAACCAAAGAAAAGATCACGCTCTAAGTCCTTATGCTGTGTTAGTGTATTCCATTTTTGACCATGTACAAAGCCTTTACACCATGTTCCCACAACACCAACATCAGCATGCTCATCTAAAAACGAAACTTGCTTTGCAAAACGCTCTGGTAAAGAAATATCATCATGGTCCATGACTGCAAGGTATTCACCTTGGGACATATCTATGAGCTTATTACGTGAAGCTGAAATGCCAATATTCTTTTTATTCTTACTATATACAATGCGTTCATCACTATATGACGTAACAATAGCATCAAGTCCTGTATTATCAGGAGAATCATTAAGAATAATAAACTCAAAATCACCATATGTTTGCGCAAGGATAGACTCAATTGCTTCGCGTAAATGGCTTTCTTGCGTATTATAGATGGGCATTAAGACGGAAACTCTAGGCATACAACTGACTCTTTAGTATAATGTATATAAAAAGATGCTCTTTAAGCAGTACACAAGAAAATATCACGTAAACGATAGTAGCCCGAACAAAGGCCAAGAGCAAGCACTCATTGCTCCCTATAAAACGAAAATCCACACAGCAGGGGTCGCGTCAAGGGCTACCTACAAGCCATGCTTTTTCACGAGCTCATAGAAGTGCCCACGGGAAACACCTGCAATTTTAGATGCTTGCCGTATATCACCTTGAGTCATTTTCAAGAGTTCAGCCACATAATGCCGTTCAGCTTGAGCTTTGTGGGCCTTCAGAGTTGGCATGGCTTCGGTGCTTGGGGCTGTACCGTGAATGCCCTGTGGGCTTGCTAGAGTCACCTGATGCGCATGAGCCTGACCACCTGACATGCCGCCAAACGCGCCACCAAACGCGGCTTGCGCTTCCTGATGTTCGTTATGGACCTGATGTTCGTTATGGACCTGATGTTCGTTATGGACCTGATGCTGGTTATGGACCAGATGTTGGTTATGGACCAGATGCTGGTAAGCGTTGCTCTCAGCCCTTGCATGCGACCCATCATGCGCCCTGTTATGAACTTGGCGTGCTATGTAAATACGCAATTCTACAGGCAATTGTCGTGCATATAAAACCCCTTCAGCTCCAGCAGCAGCACAAGCACATTCCATAGCATGCCGCAATTCACGCACATTACCAAGCCACGGATAGGCCTGCAAAGTAGCCACAAAATCATCGGCCATGATCTTCGGTGGCATGTCGTTTTGCAGACAATATTGCTGTATCATGTGTTCTGAAAGGGGGATAATATCCTCATGCCGTTCACGCAAAGGCGGCAAAGTCAAGGTCATGCCACGCAAGCGGTATAGCAGATCGCTGCGGAAAAGGCCGAGCCTCACCATGTCGTGAAGCTCCTTGTTACTTGCTGCTACAAGCCTGAAATCACTGAAGACTTCCTTGCTCGCGCCCACAGGTCTGAAGGACCGCAATTCCAAAGCGCGTAAGAAACTGCCCTGCGCAGTCAACGGTAAATCCCCCAATTCGTCGAGGAACAGCGTACCACCATGGGCCTGCTGCAGCACACCTTCATACGTTCGTTCAGCCCCAGTGAAAGCGCCCTTTTTATGCCCAAAGAGCTGACTTTCCACGAGATTATCCACCATAGAAGCGCAATCCAAGGTCACAAAGGGACCACCAGACCTAGGGCTATTCCTGTGCAATGCCCGTGCGAAAAGCTCTTTGCCTGTGCCTGTTTCACCATGGATGAACACATTGACATCGCTTTGGGCAGCCTGTGATAAAAGGTCAAAGGCACGCTCAAGACTAGGACTTGTACCAATGATATCAGCATGTTCCAGCTTCCGTTCACCGCTCGCAAGCTTGCCAGCTCGATACGATAGAGCTCGCGCCAAAGTGGCTGTCACATCGTGGACTTTGAGGGGCTTTTGCACGTATTCCCAGACACCATGGCGCAAGGCCATTTCTGCACCTTCTGCTGTGCCATGGCCTGTAATGATAATGATTTCAGGGGCTTTGCTTTGACTGTAGAAGTCTGCGATAGCATCAAGGCCATTGCCATCGGGCAGATGCACGTCAAGAAAGACCACGTCCATCGCAGGTATATTCGGCACCATAGGGCCTTGCTCATGGCCTTCAACTTCAGTGATATACGCTCGGCCTTCGGACAACGACGCAGCCAAAAAGACCTCATGGCCCATGGCACGCACAGTTTCGCCGATGAGGGTGCGCACAATGATTTCATCGTCAACAATGAGAACTCGGGCTCGCTGCATGGTCATGATACAAACTCGTCTTGAAGCACGGTAGAAAAGACTTCAAGCACGGCATCAAAAGCCGCCAGCATGGTTTGGGCCTGCTTTGAGATGTCTGGAACGCGGGCATTTGCATATGGCAGCTCCTCTCGAGCATGAAGATTAAGCCACGACAACGCTGCTTTCTCCAAGGATTTCGATGTGCTAAGCAAGTCTGTACAACATAAAACACCTGCTGAATTGGCGAGCGCGTGGGCTTCGTCACGCAAGACCTGCACACTATCCTCATAACTCTGCGCCAAGGCGACAGCAATACGTTGGCGTCGTGCTTCAGCTTCGGGCATAAAGGCCTTTATGAGCATATACAATAAAGCTTCGTTGCCACCTACTCCGTGTAACGCCGCGGCCTTATTCCAAATATGCGTCCTAATAGGCGCACACGAACTTGGCATATCTTCCGCCATAATAACCCCCTCGCTCTGCATTTTCTCAGTCCACGCCATAAAAACCCCATCCACAAGTTCACGCAAAGCAGACGCTTGCATGGGCTTTAAAAGCACACCATCCGCATCAGCAGTGCCGCGCAGCTCCTCTTCATCACACAAAGCCGACGCCGTAACCATATATATAGGCAGGTCCGCTGGCACCCCAAGCACCTTGCCAGATCGCATGAGCCGCAAAAGCTCAATGCCCGACCGCTTGGGCATGCGTACGTCGAGCAAGGCCAAGTGGCAAGTCTGTTCCTTAGATTGCCCTATGGGCTGACACGTTTCTTGCCGCGCTCCTTGCCGCAAAATATCAAGAGCCGCGTCGCCATGCTCTGCAAGCAAAACCGTGTAGCCAGCCTGACGTAAAATCTCCGAGGAAAACAGGCGGACCACAGGATTGTCATCGGCCACCAAGATGGTAAAGTCGCTCTTTGAGCTTGCGACGGAAACTGAGGGCATTTTGTCTGCGATTACAGTGTCTTGGCAAGCACATGGAATATCATCTAGTTCATTTGCTTTTTCATCCGGTTCCCCATTGGGCACACTAAGGCACGCTGTAAACCAGAAAAAGCTCCCCCGACCCAACTGGCTTTCCAAACCAGCCTGACCACCAAAAAGCTGTGCAATCTCACGCACAATGGCCAGCCCAAGGCCCGAACCACCAGAATGCACCGTCCTGTTCTGCCGCGAAGCGATGCTCTGCACAAAGCTATCAAAAATGCGCTCATGCTCTTCCTCGGCAATGCCGCAGCCGGTATCGCGCACACCAAAATGCAGCACAGGATTTTCATGCCATTCAAGCACGTGCAGCGTCACATCAACGCGGCCCTCCTCCGTAAATTTCACCGCATTGGCAAGCAAATTGCCCAAAGCTTGGCGCAAGCGAAATGCATCGCCCACAAGCCGTTCTGGCACATTGGTGTCCACATGCACATGCAGCACAAGGTCCTTTTGTTCGCAAGAAAAGCGGAATAAATTCACTGCTGTAGCCAATTCATCACGCACCACAAAGGGCTGCATGCAAAGGCTCATTTTTCCAGCTTCGAGGCGCGAAAAGTCCGTAATATCGTTGACGATTTCCAGCAGTCCATCAGCTGAACCTCGGAGCATGCTTAGATATTTCATGCGTTTATCTTCTGTACACTGTGGGCTTTGCATGAGCTCGACCATACCTAGCATACCAGCTAAAGGCGTGCGCATATCGTGGCTCATATTGGCCAAAAAGGTGCCCTTAGTTCTGTTGGCCGCCTCAGCGACCACTTGGCGCCGGCTCATAATCAGGGTAGCGCCGCCAATGCCGATGACACCCAAAAGCCCGATGGCTCCATAGGTCATGGCCAAAATCCGCACGCGCCCAGCTTCCACAGCTAAGAGCGGCCCTGCTGCCATGGACACACTGATGCCACCGCGCAAGGAGGGTATAGGCCTCGTTGATGAGGGCGAAATATTTGTTACCGTACCCAAAGCATTGCCACTAGCCTCTGCGTCCACCTCAGGGCACGCTTCAGCCAAAGCCACAAGTTCATCGCCTTGTGGCATAGCAGCAAGAGCAAGAGGGCTTCTGGCTTCGTCGAGGTTTTGGTTTGTACCTGCTTGGGCATCGGCTGTTTGGGTATCGACTGTTTGGCTATCGGCTGTTTGGCTATCGGCTGTTTGGCTATCGGCTGTTTGGCTATCGGCTGTTTGGCTATCGACTGTTTGGCTATCGGCTGGCCCCATAGCCTTCAATTCATAGCTCTCTTGCGGTCTGTCGGGCCGCAAAATGCCCTTGGGTTCCACATAATGGCAGTCCCAGCACGTGCTATCCACCTGTAAAGGTGCCATATACCGAAACATTTGCCCATGCTCGCATAAAGCGAAGACCTCTGTTTCACCCTCGTTAAAGGCACGCAAAGCCGCAGTCTCCCAATCATCTGGGGCATTGGCTGTGCGCACAGGGTCAAGGCTTGTGATATGAAACGTAACACCCTGACGACTATTGACAATCTCTGCAATCTGCCTCGTCATATAGGCTGGATTTACGCGGATTAAGCGCATGCCCTCGCTAGTTTCCACTGCGCGCTGATTTTCTGGCAAGTCCAGATTAGGTCTATTGCGCTCATCCTCCAGAACAAAGACCCCACCATACATGGCATTCCACGCTCTTGTAGACACCAACTGCGTGAACAAGGTTCGTGCCTGTGACAAGGCTAATTCGCGCACGTGGTCCGCTTCGCTTCGTGCCACCCACAAGAACAGCGCATACACCACCATGCACCATATGGCCGTGACGCTCAGCGGCATGGCTACGGTTTTGCGTGACCATATTTTGGGCATGGGGAGGGCTCCTTGGGTTAGGGGTTTGGGTTGGGGTTGGGGGGAAGAGGAAGAGGGAAGAGGGAGAGGAAGAGGGAAGAGAAAGAGAAAGGCAGACTCCCTCCGTCATTGGTCTAGAAGTCGTAAGACTCGCTACGCTCGCCTAACGTCTTCTACGACAATGCCACCTCCCTCGAGAGGGAGGCTTTAAGAGGCTCGCCTCAAGTAATGTAGTTTGGCGGCTTACTCCAAATAATGTAGTGTGGCGGCTTACTCCAAATAATGTAGTGTGGCGGCTCGCAATGACAATTTTTGTACAAAGGCTTGTGGCATAGTAAGAACAAGTGAAGCCGTTGGGCTCTTAAGCCTCCCTCTTGAGGGAGGTGGCGAGCGCAGCGAGACGGAGGGAGTCTGCCTTTCTGCTATCTTGCCTTCCTCTTACTCTTTGCCTTTCTCTTAAGCCTCCCTCTCGAGGGAGGTGGCGAGCGTAGCGAGACGGAGGGAGTCTGCC
>JAWXUA010000021.1:0-26869 GCA_044433065.1 Pseudomonadota bacterium | reverse complement strand
GAGCAGGGCGACCTGTCCACCACTTCCGTGCCTTATTTTGAATATCCTATGCAGGGCATGATGGATATGATGCGCCCTCATTACGAGGAAGCTAAAAAGAACGCCGCTGAAAAGTCTACCGCAACCGTTAAGCATGGCGTTGGTCTTTCTTGGGGTGGTTACCACGTATCCAAGACTCCAGACCGCTCTGAATCTGACATCGAGCTTACCGGTGACAATTCTGTAACCGTCTACAATACTTGGGCTAACGTTGGCCAAGGTGCTGACTTTGGTACTCTTGCCCACACCCACGAAGCCCTCCGTCCTCTTGGTATCCCTCACCACAATATCAAGCTCGTTCAAGGTAATACCCAAACTTGCCCAGATAGTGGTTCCGCTGCTGGTAGTCGTTCGCACCACTCTTCTGGTAAGGCCATCCTGAATGCCGCAGCGCAACTCATGGATGCCATGCGTAAAGAAGATGGTACATTCCGCACCTTTGCAGAGATGAAGGCTGAGAATTTGCCTTTGCGTTTCCATGGTGTGTACACCGACAGCATTGCTGACATCGATCCAGACACCGGTCATGGTTATGGCTCCGTAGCGCAGAATTACATGCTCTTCCTCACCGAGGTTGCCGTTGACACTGAGACTGGCAAAGTCTCCGTTGAAAGCGCTCGTGTCATTGCTGACGTGGGTACTGTCGGCAGTTACCACGCTGTTTTAGGTCAAGCTTGGGGTGGTTTCTCTCACTCCGTTGGTTTTGCCCTGTCCGAGCAATACGACGACATGCAAAAGCATGCTTCTATGCGCGGCGCCGGTATCCCTAAGTGCAACGACATTCCTGACACCTTCCACGTTGACTTCCACGTCACCCCACGCCCCAATGGTCCACAAGGTTCCACCGGTTGCGCTGAAGGTTTCCAGAGCAGTGGTCACGTTGCTATCATGAACGCTATCGCTGACGCAGTTGACCTTCGTTTCAATGCGTTGCCTGTCACACCTGAGAAGATTAAGGCTGGCTTGCAAGGTCAACAAAATTCTAAGGATGCTATTACCAATCCTTGGGATCTCGGTTGCGACTTGTATGAGCGTCTTGAGGTTTTGAAGAAAGATTAGGTTGTTAGTTTGACTGGAGGAAGGAAACTTTTCCAAAAGCTTCCTTCCTCCCCCCAGTCAAATCACCACACCCCAACACGGAGTCCTACCGATGTCACAAAAAAAATTCTACGGCTGGAAGCTGAGTTGGTTTTCCTGCTTATCTAATTTCTGTTTGCAGGGCAGTGGCGTGTACCTGATGAACGCGCTCATCCAGCCCTTGAATGAAGCGTATGGCTGGAGCCGTGGTGAGCTGAGCCTGACCATGGGCCTTGGTTCCTTTTGTGGTATTGCAAGTATGTCTTTGCTGATGATGTTGGCAAAGTATACGGGCTTACGTGCCATGATGCTTGCTGGCGCGGCAATTGGTAGTCTTTGCATTATCCTTTTGGGACAGCTTACGGAACTGTGGGCCTTTAGTGTGGCGTTCACCTTGCTGTGGATATGCGGCCAAGCTTGCGGTGGTGCCATTTCTAATGTGCTCATGACCAACTGGTTCAGCAAGAAACGGGGCGAAGCCTTTGGTATTGCGAACTTTGGTACATCGTTTTCTGGGGCTATTTTGCCTTTTGTGATGCTGGCACTTCTGCATTGCTTTGGCATTCCAACGGCTACATTTTTTGTGGGTGCGGTGTGCATGTGCGTATTGGTATATCTTGGGTGGAAGCTTGTTCGTGACGACCCTAAGGTGCTGGGCATGCATCCCGATGGTGAGGAGCCAGCTACGACTGAGAGTGAGCTTGCTCCTGCTAAGACTGAAGAGCGTCTGTCGTGGGCTGCCTTGTTCAAGACGACGCCGGCAACGCGCATCGGCTTCGCTTTTGCCTTTGGCCTTATGACTGCGGCTGGCGTAGTGAGCCAGTTGAAGCCCCGTTTTTCGGACTTGGGCTTTAGCGACTATTCATCCATGGCTTTGATGTGCTTGACGGCTTTGTGTGCAGCGCTTGGTAAATATTTGTGGGGCTGGGTCAGTGACCATATTCCTGTAATGTTTGCAGCGCGCATGCTGTTTATTTGCAATATTTTGGGCTTGTTCATCGCCTTCTTGCCTGTGAATATCTATTCGTCACTGGCCTTTGCTGTGGGCTGTGGTGTTTTCCTTGGTGGCTTTTGGACCATGTATCCTGCTGTAGTTGCACACGTTTTTGGCAAAGAGCACTTTTCAGAAGCGTATAGCTACACGTCTGTATTTGTTGTTTTGAAGTCAGTGGGTTACGTTGCCATGGGTATGTCCTTTGAATACTTCATGACCTACGACATGGCCTTCCTCTTTTTTGGCGCCATGCTCTTCATTGGCTTTGTTTTGCTGACCAATATTCGCCCATATAAGGCGTAATACATTCGGTATTATATACATCACTACAATAAAAAGCCCACACCTACATGATGTTTATGTAGGTGTGGGCTTTTTGCATTTTGATGCATTGAGTTTCCTCATACGGATGAGGAAGGCATGCAAAAATTATGATATGGTTTTAATATAACGTTGCATGCGAATAAAATACAAAATACATAAAACAATTTGCAATGCAGTGGACATAGGCGTTGCAAGGCCAATGATGAATAGCGACGTATTTTCTAAGCCACTAAAGAAATACGCTAAGGGAATACGTATTGCAAATGCACTCAAAATAGAATGAAACATAACAAAAGTTGTTTTGCCACAACCATTAAAATAGCCATTCATGGAAAACATGATGCCCACAAGCATAACATCAACGGCATATGATTTAAGGTATAAGAGCGCAGCTTCAGTTGTTACAGGGTCGCTTGTAAAAATTTGTGTAAAAATGGTGCCATGCCATATGGCCAGATATGTTGTTACAGCACCAAAAAGCCATGATAGTGAAATCGCATAGCCAAGGCCCTTTTTTGCTCTATCATATTGTTTCGCACCAAAATTCTGTGCTGTAAATGCTGACAACGATTGCCCAAACGAAATGGGGACAATCATGATAAGACCTGTGATTTTTTCGACAATGCCAACTGCTGCAGAAGCAGCAACGCCAAATCCATTGATGATTGATGTTACAAAGAGAAAGGAAATGCTTACAAGTACAGCTTGCAATGCTAATGGAAAGCCAAGTTTGACGACTGCAAGAATACGTTGTGTATGAAAAGATATATCTTTTGTACTAAAAGTAAAAGGAAGCTGTTTCTTTCTAATGAGCAATAAAGAAAAGAAAACGCTGGATGCTTGGGCTATAACAGTTGCGAGAGCTGCGCCTGATGCGCCCATATTAAGGACGGCAATGAAGAATAGGTCTAGAATAATATTGATAACGCAGGCTATGGCAACTGTGATGAGTGGCGTTTTTGCATCACCAAGACCGCGAAAAATACTGCCAATGAGGTTGTAAAACACAATAAAAAAAGCACCAAAGCCAGCAATAAACAGGTATGACGATGCTTTTTCTAAAGATTCGACAGGCGTTTGCATGAACGATGCGATTTGTTCACACAGTAAAATCAATATTGCCGCGATGAAAAAGGCTAGCAAAGTAAAGAATGCAATACTAGAGCCAATGACTTTAGCAGCTTTATCGCTTTCTTGGGCACCTATATATTGACCAACTAAAATAGTGGTACCCATGGAAAGGCCAAGATAAAATACAGTTACAGCATGCATCACTTGGCTACCAACTGTAACACCAGATAAATCACCAATGCTAGCAAATTGACCTACGATAAATAAGTCCACAGTTCCGTATGTAATTTGCAATAAAAAAGATAATAAAATAGGAAAAGTAAATTTCAGTAATACTGATAAAACAGGACCATGTGATAAATTTGCTGTGCGGCTCATGATGAATATCTTTTTGTAAAAGTCAATTTTGCATTCAATACTATGCCATGTGTACATATACTATATCAATATAGACGCTAGTACAGTCATTTTTCATGATGCGCAATCTAAACTTATCATAGAGCATTGTCAATGTGCAGAATTTTAAACTAGACAATGGCGCATAAAATTTATACGTAAGCACAACAAAAACTAGAGTCTTTTATACATAGTACACATTGTTACCATTTTATTGTAAAGGATGCCTCATGCTCGGAACGTATGCCAATGTTGCAACAATTATTACAGGAACTATCATTGGCTGTATTGTAAAAAAAGGTGTCAATGAAAAGCAAAGTCACATTCTTATGCAGGCCATGGGTCTTGCTGCAGTAGCCATCGGTATCAACTCTTTAGTCAATAATATGGGCAAAAGTACAGCACCAGTACTCTTTATTGTAGCCCTAGCTATTGGTGGTTTTCTTGGTCAAACACTAGACTTGCATGGAAAAATTGAAGCATTAGGTCAAAAGTGCAAACGCATTGGTAATCTAGAAGGTCTTGTCACAGCTGTACTGTTGTTTTGCATTGGCACGCTGTCCATCTTGGGCCCCATTGAAAGTGCTCTTCGCAATAACCATACTTTACTGTTCACCAACGCTACATTGGACTTTATCACCTCTATTGTATTGGCATCCAGTTTTGGTTTTTCAATAATGTATTCTGCAATTATTCTTTTTATGTGGCAAGGATCCATTTATTTGGGCGCAACCATGCTCGCACCTTTCATGTCACCAGCTCTTATGGCAGAAATTGGTGTTGTAGGTGGCATTTTAATTTTGAGCACTGGCTTAAGTATTTTGCGAATTGTAGATATCAAGACCATCAATTTCTTGCCATCTTTACTTGTAGTTCCTGCATACTTTATGCTTATGAGCTTCTTTTAGAGGTCCTTATGCTTACCGTAAAATGTGCTGCTTGTCGTGCCAAACTGTGGAAATACTATAAAATAGGTCACGGTGAAGTCCTTCGCTGTCATAAAGAACGGATTACCAAGCACTTTGAAAGCGTTGAACGCGATGGTAAAGTGTGGTGCATCTGTGGTAAACCCATTGGCATCGACAAGGGCACATATTTTAGTATGGTTAAAGGTAATTTTACCTATGCAGGAACTAAGGACAATAAAAAATAAGTACTGTATAACAGAGTATGTTTAGGAAAACTGCTACGGCAGTCCTTGCGGTAAAAAGGTTACCAGTGCAGGAACCAATAATATAAGGATAAGACATAGCAGATACGCTGGCGCAAAGAGCATGGCTCCACGGAATACGGTACCTAGGGGGACAGGCTCTGCGCACGCGGCATTAGACATATCTTCAGCAAGGTCCGTAGTATCGCGCTTTTTGCCACCAGATAAGCTCGCGACCACATAGGCAGCAACGCCAACTGGTGGCGTCATTGCTCCCAAGCTCGTCACCACAATGAGCGTCACGCTGAACCACAAGGTATTCCATCCCATGGTCTCAGCCAAAGGAAAAAACATAGGCAAGGCAATGACAAGCAAGGCCAAAGCGTCCATGACCATGCCGCCCACTACAAAAACCAACAGCACTAAAAGCAAAATGAATGGCTCCGCAATGGGCAAGTTGGCAAGGCCTTCTGCAAGTTCGAATGGTAATCTCGTTAAGGTCAAAAATTTGCCAAACATGGACGCGCCTGCAAGCAAAAATAAGAGCATAGACGCAATGCTTAGGCTCTCTTTCAAGGCCTGAATAAAGCCCTTAAAGGTCAATGTCCTTCGCACCAAACCAATGCCTAAAGCAATAGCTGAACCCACTGCGCCAGCTTCCGTTGGTGTAAACAGGCCAAGGCTCATGCACACAACCACAAGACCAAATAGGGCCGCACCCTCGACTAAGCCGCCCATATTGGCAAGCCGTTCTTTCCATGAGCTACGCTCGGTCACTGGTGCCCATTCAGGATGCCCACGCAAGACCACAGGCACTGTCAACATGAACAAGCCAAGCAGTAAAAGCCCTGGTATGAGTCCACCCATAAATAAGGCTTCAATGGACTGTGCTGTCTGTACGCCTACCACAATAGCTACCACGCTAGGTGGAATAATGGCACCAAGCGTAGTACCAGCGACCACAGAACCAGTGGCTAACATGTCATGATACTTATACTTTCTCATTTCAGGCAAAGCCACAACAGACATGGTCGCTGCTGTCGCTGTATTGGATCCGCAAATAGCCGCAAAAGCACCGCAGGCAAGTAGGGTCGCCAAAGATAAGCCACCGCGCTTATGTCCGCACCATGTTTGCACCGACTGATAGAGCCGCGAACTTAGGCCCGAGTGAAAGCACAGCTGACCCATGAACACAAAAAGTGGAATGACCGTTAAACCATAGCTTGAAAAGGTTCCCCACAGTTCATTGCCTGCCATGGTTAAAGCCATGGAAAAGCCGCTTTCCATACCAAAACGCATACCATCAGTGACAGCATAACCGCCTATGCCAATGACCGCCAACAAAAAGGCTATGGGCAAACGCACAAAGATAATGCCTAAAACCAAAATACCCAATGATATCAATGCAATCAACAATGGTGACATGTCCACGCTAGGCTCCCTTCTTCTCTTGGCACAAATGCTCATGCCCACCACGTACAGAAAAACATGGTCGAAGCGCCGTAAAAATATCCAAAAAAATCTTTGCAATTTCAAGGGTAATAACTAAAGCCTGAGCAGCACAGCCAGCCGTCAGCGCGGCCACAAAGTAGACAATGGGAATATTCCACCCATCCACAACTTCCATGCCTTCATAAATAAAAAGCCCCACCTCGTATAATTCTAACGTAAACGCCGCTGTCAGCAGTAAACACAGCAAAGGCACCAGCACATCATGCACACGTTGTACCATTGTCGGCAACTTTTCATACAGCAGACCGCCCATAGCGTGGCCGCCCTGTTTTTGCACCCAAGGCAAGCATAGCCCCAAAGCCGCCGCGCCTAAAAAGCCGCTGACCTCAACGCCACCACGCAAACCATTACCCATGCCGCGCATGACAATATTCACCAAGGTCAATGCCATAATGCTCAACAGCAACACGCCGCCCGCATACAGCATAATGCGTGTGAGGGTATTTATGAGGCGGTCAACGGAGTACATGGTTTGTTCCTTTTTTATTTTTTTCTGGGGGCAAGGAAAGCCTTTGGAAAGGTTTTCCTTGCCCCCAGAGCCCCATCCCTTCCTACACTTTGTATTTGTGGACGGTAGTGGGGTACGTTGAGTGGAAGTTTACGGCCACATGAGAGCTGTGCAGTTTGTGGCTCTGTACGAGGTTATGACTAGAGCATTGTTAGGGAAAAAAATGCTATTTTTCCCCCTAACCCCTGTGTCAAAATGGTCTACCTTATTGCATGGCAGCAAACTGCGCTTGGAATTTAGCGACATCTGCAAGAACGGCATCAGCATCAATGCCACGGTCGGTAGCGCGCACTTTCCAATCTTCAATAAGCGGCGCTACTTTTTCCTTAATGGCTTGCGTATCGGCTTCATTCAGATGCGCGAGAGAGAAATTGTGCTCGGCTGTTCCCCATGCAAGGGCTGTGGCACCTGCTTGGTCAACGTACTCACCAGCACGACGGACTTGCTCATCAGCGTAGGCATCGATGACGTCACGGATATCTTGAGGCAAGCGGTCCCATGCATTTTTGTTCATGAACACGGCAAAGGGATAGACGGGCATGTTGATTACAAGACCATAGGCGCAGTCTTCAGCATAATTCATATCCTTGAGGGTGTCCCATGAAGAGCACACACCATCCACTACACCTTTTTGTAGAGCTTCTGGCGTTTCAGACATGGGAAGGGATACGGTATTACCACCAATAGCGGTGAGGCCATCGGAAATAGAGCCGGCAGCACGCAACGTAATTTTTTGTAAATCAGCGAGTGATTGCAATGGTTTAGAGCTCATGACTTGGGAAGGTCCTGAAGAGAACATGGTCAAAACCTTGTATCGTGATAGCTCTTTAGGTGTGTGGGCCTTAAAAATCTCCCACACAACATAACTTGCTTCGGCCGCTGACGTAAAACCGAGAGGCAAGCCAAAAAGTTCAAAGAGTGGAAATGAGCCAGGGTAATAGAGCATGCTTGTGCAGCCAATATCTGCTTGGCCAGTAGCGATGCCGCGCAGCATGGCCTTAGCATCAAGAAGCGTACCAGCTGGGAACGTTTGGACAGCTAAGCGGCCTTGGGTGAGCTCATCCATAGCTTCGACCCACATGTCCATCTGGATGCATGGAATTGTGGTGGCTGGTGGAAAATTAGCATAGCGCAAGGTCACGTCAGCCGCTTGGCTAAGCTGTGGAGAAAATATAGCTGCGATGCTCATGCTAAGAGAAAGCGCAAGAGTAGTGTGTTTAACAGCAGAAAGAGTCTTTGTAACAGTTTGTTTTGCCATGGATTTGTACGCCTTCATGATATGTCCCTACTATAAATGATGTAAAAGTATCTATAAAAGGCTCACTTTGGCCAAAAAAAAACGCTGACCAAAGCCAGCGTTACCACTCAATATTTGTATACTACTATACAGAACTACGGTGCGCGAGGCTTTTACTATGCCCGCAAGGCCACCAACCATTGGAAAAGAAAGGAGCAAAGGACGCACCAAAAGTCGCAACATTACAAGCACTTGACGTGCTAGTAACAGCAAAGTTCTTATGGTACGTAGCTTGATGCATAATTTCTCCCTTAGTTTTGAAAACGATACATAGACTAAGGTGCGCTGTCAAATATTATTTAGACTTTTTTGTAAATAGTTCCACAAAAGGGGGCCGAACATCATTTTGGGACAACAATGCGTACAGTGGCCTATGGTTGGCGTGGCAGAAATACCATGTAACAAAGCCGCCTCGTAAAATAAGGCGGCTTTGTTATGTGTATGCTATGATGTTAATTCCATCGTTGCATGAATGTAGCAGGACTATTTCCTGCATCAATATGTTGTAATAATGCAGAGCCAAAGACAACTGCATGCGGCCTTACTTGTGGTGCAATGTCTTCCAACTGTGTTGGGCTTTGCAAGCCAAATCCAAGAGCAAGTGGTATGTCAAATATAGAACGTGTACGCTCTAATGTTGATTCTACTTGTGGTGCAAGTGCAGAGCGTGCTCCCGTTGTACCCATAATAGAAACAACATAAACATAACCCTGACTTTGATCGGCATACAATTGCATGCGTTCAGCTGTAGTATTTGGGCCTACAAGAGGGATAAGTGCAATGTCATGAGCCTTTAAAGCACTATGGAATGCTTGGTTTTCCTCAAAAGGTAAATCAGGTACAATGACACCATGTACCCCTGCATCAGCTGCATCTGTAGCAAAAGCAGTGAGACCGTATTGCAAGAAAGGATTAAGATAGCCCATAAGCACTATCTTTGCTTGGATTTCGCCTTTATGTTCTCGCAATAATTGCATAATTTTTGCCAAAGTCATGCCGTCAGCAAGAGCGCGTAACGATGCTTCTTCTACCACAGGACCATCAGCCACAGGGTCAGAAAAAGGCACACCAATTTCAATAATATCAGCACCATGCGCGTCTAATTCTAGAATAACATTCCAAAATTTTTCAGGCGCAGGAAAGCCAGCAGTGACAAAAGGAATGAGGGCTGGACGGCCAGCATCATTAGCCTTGCGGATGGCTATTTCAAGAGGATGTTGCACCTTGGTGTTTTGTGTCATATACATAATATTCTCCATGATATTAATGGCTTAGGCAGTTGCTTTTGCGTTGAGACCAAGAGCATCTTCAATGATATCAAGGTCTTTGTCACCGCGTCCAGACAAGTTCACCACCACGCGGCTCTTAGGTGCGAAATGGTCTGCGTTGTCAAGAACCCATGCGAGGGCGTGGGAGGACTCCAAAGCTGGCAAGATACCCTCTTCGCGGCATAAAGCTTGGAGCGCATTCAAGGCACTGGCATCATTCACCATTCCATAATGAACGCGGCCAATAGCGTGCAAATGAGCATGCTCAGGACCGACACTTGGGTAATCGAGACCAGCAGAAATGGACGACGATGGCTCAATTTGACCATCTTCTGTTTGCAAAAGCATGCTACGGCTACCATGTAAGACACCAGGGGAACCAAGGTTGAGCGGCGCTGAATTGTGGCAGTTAGGCTCACCCGTACCAGCAGCTTCTACGCCAATAATTTCGACACTCTCGTCATCAATGAAGGGATGGAACATGCCGATGGCATTAGATCCGCCGCCCACACAAGCAACCACTGCATCAGGCAAAGCACCTGTTTTTTCAAGCATTTGTGCTTTTGTTTCAAGACCAATAATACGTTGAAATTCACGGACCAAAAGAGGAAATGGATGTGGGCCTGCTGCAGTGCCAAAGCAATAGTGTGTGGTTTCTTGGCTAGAAATCCATGCACGAAGGGCCACGTTGATGGCGTCTTTAAGGGTGCGCGAACCGCTTTCAACGGCATGGACTTTGGCCCCAAGCAGACGCATTCGACGGACATTGGGATTTTGTCGCGCCACGTCCTCAGCTCCCATATAGATGGTGCAGTCAAGGCCAAGACGGGCCGCGGCTGCCGCTGTGGCCACACCATGTTGCCCTGCACCGGTTTCCGCTATAAGCGAAGTTTTACCCATGAGCTTAGCAAGTAGGGCCTGACCAAGAGTATTGTTCATCTTGTGGGCGCCTGTGTGCAGCAAATCCTCACGCTTAAGATAGAGGTCAAAACCTAATCTTTTGGACATGTTAACAGCCAAGGTGAGAGGTGTTGTGCGGCCAGCATAATCATAGAGGAGGCTTTTAAACGCATCCTGAAACGCTGGTGTTGGCATAATATTCTTCATGGCAGCTTCAACTTCAAGAAGCGGTGGCATGAGAATTTCAGGAACATAACAACCACCAAAATCGCCAAAATATCTATTTTCCATTGCATTATCCATAGAATTCTTCTGCATTGTAGTTCTCCATAGTTTGTTCTTTCATATTTTTAACTATATGCATAATGTTAGCCATCTTTTGTCTATTCTTGATGGCAGGAGCATCTTCAATACCTGAATTGCAATCCACACCATCAGGCACACAATGGTAAAATACTTTACATAAAGCTTCAGCTTGTAAACCACCTGCAAGCATCCAAGGATGTGGAGTTTGCATGGTTTTTAGCCAAGTCCAGTTCAAATGCTTACCACTTCCACCTCCAGATTTCCCTGCATCAAGTAAGTAATATGAGCAAGAAGTGGCGTAGGATTGCATTACTGCTAAAAGTTCTTCAAGACTTATGTAGTTTTCTGGCCAAAGAACACGAATTACACGATCTACACCAATGGCTTCAGCACATTCAACACTATGCTTGCCGTGCAATTGCGCTAAATCAAGTCGCGCAATATCCATGATACGTGCAATTTCCTCAGCATCTTGGTCCACAAAGACGCCAACGCGTAACATGGTACCACTTTGAAGCTTGGCAGCGTCCTGTGGCTCTATGTAGCGTGGGCTTTTTGGGTGAAAAATAAAGCCGCACATGCGTACATCAAGGTCCATGGCGAGGTCCAAGTCCTCTTGCCGGCGCATTCCACAAACTTTACAGAACATGGTTTTTTTCTCCATGGATATGCTCTTTAAAACCTTGTAGTAATTGGTGAAGTGACTGCCCCATCTGACCATGCTCCATAAGCGCGCTTCCAACGAGCACAGCGTCATAGCCGACTTGTTGCGCTGCGATCATGTGGCTTGCCTTGCTGACACCGCTGGCCGCAATCCAAACTTCATGGTCAAAGGGTTGATTTTCTTGAGCTAAACTGATGCTTGCAGTAAAATCTACAGCCAAAGTTTGTAAGTCTCTGGCGTTGACTTGAATGATTTTTGCACCGCTTTCACGAGCCACTGACAACTCATCGCTGCTAAAAATTTCCACAACAGCCTGCATGCCATAACTTTCTGCCAATTCCCTAAGTTCCCGTAATTGTGCCACATTTGGAGTGAGTCGCACAATAAGCAGGATGGCTGCAGCAGGCGTCATGGCTGTTTCATGCACTTGCAAAAGGTTAAAGATGAAATCCTTACGCAAAAGTGGCAAACATGGCGCACAGTTCTGGCTCGCGCAAAGCGTTGTATGCGCACGTTCAAGATAGTTGAGCTGACCTTGAAAATAGCGCTCTTCCGTCAAGATGGATAAGGCCGCAGCTCCGTTGCTAGCGTATTGACTTACGGCATCCTCAACTTCCACAGCATCGCAAATAAGGCCACGCGATGGTGATGCACGCTTATACTCTGCAATAACAGCGAGTTGCGAAGCTTCTGCCGCACTACTTCCATTGCTTTGAAGAGCCTTGAAAAAATCTCCACGAGGTTCTTGAAAAGCCAGCGGTGAACTTGGTCCTTGCGGTAAAAGTCCTTGGCTTTGCAAGGCTTCTAAGCGGGCTATTTCGCCTTGCTTGGCATCCACAAATCGCTTAAGCGGCATGGCTCATTCCTTGTTTTGCACCCGTAACGCTGTCTACAATGGCTTGACCAACGCCCTTAGCAACAGCATGACGCGCCTTGTGCATGCATGCATCAAGAGTTTGATTTTGTTGACTTTGTCCGCCTTCTAAGAGGTATAAGGAAAGACCAACATTAAGGGCTATCATGTCGAGCATGGCTTGTGGGCCTTTACCTTGCAGAAGCTCTTTCAAAACAGTGACAGCTTCTTCTTTGCTGTGCACGGTCAAGTCGTCCATGGTGCACGGTGCAAAGCCGAATTGCGCTGGATCGAGGTAGAGCGGTTCGATGCGCCCATTTTCGAGCAAGGCCACAGTGGCAGGTCCTATAGGTGTGATTTCATCGTAGCCACCAGCACCACAAATAATGGCTGCGCGTTGGAGCGGCGATTGTTGCAGGGTTTCGGCGATGAGCGGAATGAGTTCTGGCCGAGCCACACCCATAAGCAAATGACTTGGACGAGCTGGATTAATCATGGGGCCAAGCAAGTTGAACAGGGTACGCATGCCAAGTTCTTTACGTAAAGGACCGACATTCTTGAATGCAGGGTGGAAATGCGGTGCAAAGAGAAAGGCAAAATTACGGCTTTTAACCGCTTCCACTGCGGATTTTGGATCAGCATCAAGGGCGACGCCTAGGGCTTCCAAAGCGTCGGCACTGCCACATTTTGAAGACACAGCGCGGTTACCGTGTTTAATAACTTTGTGCCCGAGGCCAGCCAGCACCAATGACGTTGCTGTTGAACAGTTGAAGGAACTGCGGCCGTCGCCACCAGTACCAACCACGTCGATGCATGGTGAGGTGATGCCATCCACGCGCACAGCTCGGGCCAAAGCGGCACGTACAGCGTGGGCCATTTCCAGAGCACTTTCACCCTTCATGCGAAGGCTCATGAGGAAGGCACCGGCTTGAGCTTGGGTCATGCGGCCATCCATGAGCGCTGCAAACGATGAAGCGGCCATGGCACCTGTGAGGTCCTTTTTCTGCGCTAAGCATTCAAGAACACTACGCATATCAAGCTTAGCACTTTCTTGTGCGCTAATAGCTTGGGGGAAATTAGCAAGCATACGCAAGCCATCAGGCGTCAACACAGACTCTGGGTGGAATTGAACGCCAACCCATGGGCGATGCTTGTATTGAAGTGCCATGACTTCGCCTTCTGGACCGCGCGCAGTAACCGTAAAATCTCTGCTATTTTCAGGATTTACATAGTCGTCTGCAATGCTCTCCAAGCCAGACAATTCTTTCCCTTCAACGGCATTGTCGCCTTTACGGACAACCAAAGAATGGTAACGGCCGACTTTCATGGGCACGGTCACATCGCGGAAAAGTCCCATGCCATCGTGAACAATTTCAGACTGCTTGCCGTGCATGATACAAGGCCCGACTTCCACTCGAGCACCGGCAAACAAACCTAGCAATTGGTGGCCAAGGCAAATGCCGAGCACAGGAATTTTCGGGTTCAGACGCTCCAAGAATTCAAGGCACAGCCCAGCTTGACGTGGATGCCCTGGACCGGGAGAAATGCAGACCATTTCAAGGTCTTCGCTGTCCACTAAGTCCAGCAACTTTGGGTCATCATTAAAGACAACATGAGGAGCCATGCCAAGAGATTGGAAAGCCTGCACTAAATTGTATGTAAACGAATCGTAGTTATCGATGAGCAAAAACATAATAATCTCCGTATGATATCATAAATTTTGGCGTGATATAAAAGGCTTTTTAAGCAATACGTTGGGTATTTTTCATGTCCCAGCATGCTCGAACTAACTTGCCACAAGAGCGAGACGCATGATGGCGGACTTTTGGCACACTTCGTTCCATTCAAGCTGTGGATCCGAGTCGTGCACGATGCCAGCACCAGCCTGCCAGTTAAGTTTGCCATCTTGGTGCCACATACTGCGGATGGTAATCCCCATATCCATATGCACGTGGTCTTTGTCGAGGCCAATCCAGCCTATGCAGCCAGCGTATGGTCCACGCGGACGGTCTTCTAGTTCGCGGATAATTTCCATGGCACGAATTTTCGGTGCGCCAGAAACGGTACCAGCTGGGAAGGTTGAAGCGAGCACATCAAGAGCATCAAGACCGCTTTCAAGTTGCGCTGTAATATGGCTAGTAATATGCATAACATGTGAAAATCGTTCAATTTCCATGAAGCGCTCAAGATTAACACTGTCTGGCTTAGCTACGCGACCAAGATCGTTGCGACCAAGGTCCACGAGCATGACGTGCTCAGCACGCTCTTTAGGGTCAGCGAGAAGCTCTTCAGCAAGCTCGCGATCCTCAAGGTCCGTTGCGCCACGCTTTCTGGTGCCAGCAATAGGCGAAAGTTGTAAGCGGTCAGCTGTGCAACGCACCATAACTTCTGGCGAAGAGCCAAAAAGAGTCAATGCTGGCAAGTGCATATAGAACATGTATGGCGATGGATTAAAGCGGCGCAAGCGACGGTAGAGATCGAAGGCATCACCGTCATAGTCCGTTGAAAAGTTCACCGATGGCACAACTTGGATGGCCTCGCCTTGTTGCAACATGGCCTTAATGCGCTCCACATTGTGCATATAGCCTTCAGCGTCGGGCACAGCTGTGACGTTATCCATGTTCACAATTGGCGTAGACTGAGTGTCGCATGTGAGGCGACCCTGCATAACCGTATTTTCACTGTCATGAGCACCATTAAGGTCTTTATGTTCACCAAGGCTGACTTGGCAAAGGCGGTTATACAAGTGGTCAAAAACAAGGACTGTATGCGGCAAAATAAAGGCACAACCAGCTTCTTCTGTGGACATAGTTGCCTGTAATTTTTGAGAAAAAAGAGCCGCCATACCAAAGTCCATATAACCATAAATGCCACGAGTAATAGCAGGCATACCATTTTCGTAGTGGGGCACATTACTGGGCGCCTGAATATCCAGCGCCGCCATAACTGCGCGCAACCCTTCAATAAAAGGCATACCTTCTAAGGCCGCAAGCCCTTTAAGGCGCTCATCATCAATACGCAAGGCCAAGGTATTGTTAACGCAATGTATATAGATTGCTGTATGGCAAGCAAGGACACTAAAACGGCCCCAACGCCCATCTACTTCAGCACTTTCAAGCAAAATACCATCTTTTGCACCTGCAGCTTTCATGAATAAGCTGATTGGTGTGTCCATATCAGCAGTCAGAAAGCGTGCTTGTTGTTGGATGCTGATAACTTCTACGGTCTTCTTTACAGTCATGATGAAAATCCTTTATGCATTGTATCGTTATGTTTATGGTAATTATTTGAAAATAACAAAAAAACGCCGTCCCCTTATGAGAGACGGCGTTGTATTTTTTGCGATGTGTGTACAATATCTTGCTTTTACAGTCGCACGTCTCCCGTTATATGGATACAGTACCACCACCAAGCCATAGTAGACACGCAAAAAAGAACCAAGCTAGCAAAGCAGCTTTCTTCTTTCATGGTCATGTGCATGCAATTATGGGACTTGGTCAACATGATTTTGCCTTTTTACTTTGATAGATATTGTACAATTTAGTAAGCCAAAAAAAACGCCATCTCCTGTATAAGGGAGACGGCGTATACACGTACACAATAACGTTCGGTTTATGACCGCACGTCTCCCTTGGGCAATTGCTTGCACCACCACCAGCCTTGAATGCTGTTATAGCTAGTATAGGAAACGTTCATGATAAACCTCAAAAAAAAATATTACAAGCGTCGTTGCTTGCGTTACATTGAAATGCACTCACTTCGTAGGAAAACTCTTACGAACTTTGATAAAATTGTCAATCATTTTTTTGTACACTAAGGAAGTTTCATCAAAAAAAAGAGTGTACACTCTAAATTGCATTACGCTAAAGAGCTTGCGATAGCTTTTTTTTTACGATAATTTAAAACTCTGGCCCATGTGGCTTAGTCTTAGCGTGTGCATCAATATAATAGAAGCTAAACGCTACACAGTCTAAGCCACTTTCGTTTTGTCCCATGTTTTCATTTTTGCATAACACTATATTCCGTTGTATTTACTGACTAAATGAGGTCTTTCATGTCACAAAATGCTACTGTTTCTCTCTCAAAAACAGATGCCATACACTGGGCACTTGTCGTCATACTCCCCATCATCTTCGGTGGGCTCACCTATTCCCTTGGTTTTGATTACAAAATCACAGCTTTCATCGCACTCACAACCATTGGCCTTGCTTGCTGGGGTTTTGAGCTCTTACCTGACGCTCTCGTGGGCATGGCTCTGCCTATTCTCTACATTGTCTTTGGCGTCGCCCCAGCACCTGCAGTGCTCGCACCATGGACTGGTTCCGTTGGCTGGTGGATTGCTGGTGGCATGATTATCGGCGTTTTCTTCATGAAAACAGGCCTTTCCCGTCGTCTAGCACTGCACTGCATCAATCTTGTGGGCAAATCCTTCCTACAACTCATGTTTGGTTTGCTTCTCGCTGGCCTCATTTTGGCTCTTTTCTTACCTTCAGCCATGGCCCGTGCCGCAGTCCTTGTGGTCCTTTGCGTAGGTATTTGCGATACATTAGAAATCAAAAAAGGTTCCCGCGAAGGCGCAACCATTATATTCTCAGGCTTCATCGCTGTTGCAGCATCCAAAATATGTTATATGAGCGGTGGCGTTGACGTTATTATGTCCATGAAGCTTGTCAGTGCAGCCCTCAATCAGCCCATGCAATGGATGGAATACGCACAGCACAACTTTATTCCTGCTGTTATATACAGTATTATGTCTATCCTGTGCGTCTACTTCGTCATGCGCCCGTCCATTAAAGGCAATATGCGCGACATTGTACGCCCACAATTAGAAGCTCTTGGACCCATGTCCTTTGAAGAAAAGAAGGCCGCTGTTCTGCTCGTCATTCTCTGCGCCTGCCTCCTTACCGACAAATACCATGGCATCGACGCTGGCTGGCTCATGCTTCTCATTGCAACGCTTGCCTTCCTCCCAGGTATCAACCTCCTCAACGGCGAAGACTTCAAGCGCGTCAACTTCCCTGTGGTCGTCTTCACCGTCGGCTGTATGACCATCGGCAGCACAGCCGCAGCCTGTGGCATGGACAAAGTGGCCAGCGCCGTCATCGTGCCACTCCTCTCAGGCACAGAATTCTTTACCGTAATCATGTCCTATGTTGCCGGTGCCGCGCTGAATTTCGTCCTCACGCCGCTCCCAGCCACAGCCATGCTCACCACAACCATCGTGGATATGGCCCAAAACATGGGCATCAATCCGCTTCTGCTGGTCTATCCCTTCAACTACGGTATTGACCAGTACCTCTTCCCATACGAACACGCTGTGCTCGTCTTCTTCTACTCCTCTGGCTACATCAAAATCAAACAGGTTACCCAAATCTTTGGTGTGCGTATGCTCCTGACCGCTGTCTTCATCGCTGTCGTCGCATACCCATATTGGAAGTTTGTTATGTAGGATGGGTGGTTAGATTGGCTGGGGGAGGGAGAAAACTTTTGAAAAAGTTTTCTCCTTCCCCTCACATAATCCCAAAACTCAGCTCCTACCGACCGCTGTGGCTGTACGAACCGAGCTGAGGCTGGGTAGCTGGGGTCGCTCTGGGTGATTGAGGGTGTGCGGTGAGATACGCGATAGTACGCTTGAGATCATCGAGGAGGAGGGTGGCCATATCGATGCCAAAGCCGTGACGGATGAGGGCACGCATGACAACGAGGTCTTGGCGATGCGCTGGCATGGAGTAGGCTGGTAGCTGCCAACCACGCATACGCATGCGGTCTGAAATATCGTAGAGGGTGAAGGGCACGTTGGCATCGTCTTTGAGCTTCCATGTGAGCGCTGGAATGCCGCCTTTGCCGTATTCGCCACGCTTGGCCATTTCTGCGCCAGCGTCGTAAATGAATTCAAATATATTAAGGGCTTGTAGCGACTCATAAAGCATGGCTGCTGTTTTGTAACAAGCATTATGCACACGGCCGTAGCCTTCTTTACCGAGGCGAAGCATGAGATAGTATTGGGCCACAATTTGCCCACCGGGACGCGAGAAATTAATGGCGAAGCTTGGAATATTACTGCCAAGATAGTTTACCCAGAAGATGAGGTCTTCAGGAAGATCCGCTTTTTCACGCCACACAACCCAGCCCACACCGAGAGGCGCAAGGCCAAATTTGTGACCTGATGCGTTGATGGATTTAACACGGGGTAAGCGGAAATCCCAGTCGAGCTCTGGCTCAATGAAGGGCGCGATGAAGCCACCGCTGGCTGCGTCCACATGAATAGGGATGTCGATGCCAGTTTCTTTTTCATAGGCATCAAGAGCGTCGCTTACGGCTTTGACTGGCTCATAGGCACCAGTAAACGTGACGCCAAGAGTAGGCACAACGCCGATGGTGTTTTCATCGCAGTATTTAATGGCTTCCTCAGGCGTCATGAGTAAACGGCCGTTTTCCATGGGGATTTCACGAAGTTCCACATCCCAGTAGCGCGCGAATTTATGCCAACAGACCTGCACTGGACCTGTAACAAGATTGGGCTTGTCTGTGGGCAGACCTTGGGCCTTACGCTTTTCGCGCCAACGCCATTTCATAGCGAGGCCACCGAGCATGGCAGCTTCACTGGAACCAATGGTGGAACAGCCGAGCGTTTCTTTGGCATCAGGTGAGTTCCACAGGTCAGCAAGCATGTGCACACAACGCATTTCAAGCTCAGCTGTTTGTGGATACTCGTCCTTGTCGATCATATTTTTATCGACGCATTCATCCATAATGGTGTGGATTTCTTTATCAACCCATGTCTGGCAGAAGGTTGCGAGATTTTGACGTGAATTGCCATCAAGCATGAGTTCGTCGTGCACTGCCTGATAAATATCGTCGGCTTCGCTTTCATTTTTGGGCATGGAAAATTTAGGAAGAGGCGCACCAAGTTCTTGCGATGCAAAGCGATCATCTAAAAGCTCATGGCGCATAGTATCGTTCTGTTCGGATGCTTGGATACTAGTCATTAGGAACCTACCTTTTTGCTTGTGGTGGTCATGGAGGCGCTGGCCATAGCCTGAGAGTTCTCAAAGCTTACGGTGCACGTGTCTGCGGTATATTCTGGCGTGGTCATGTCTATTTCCACGATTTCCGCTGCGTTCTGAGTGGCGAAATCTTCAATGCTTTGCTCATCCACAGGAATAGTGGATATGATACCGGTATCCATCGTTTTCTCCTTTATAATAGCATGGTTGAAAGCTTATTGAGGGCTTACTTGAGAGGAGTTGTTTGGGACTTGTGGCTTCCAACTTGGCTTTTTCATGCATTGGATAATGATGGGCATACCTGTGAAAAGCACGAGGCCAGACGCCACGAGGAGCACGTAATAGCTTGGGTTGCCCACAGGCAAATTGCTTGGTGGGAAGAAGCCCACAACAAAGGCGAAGGCTACACCCAAGAAACCAAGACCGGCTATAAGGCACATGCCCGCCATGCCACCTGGGACTTTATAGGCACGCGGCAAATCTGGACGGGTGATGCGCAAGGTGATGGCTGCAGCAAACATGAGCATGTACATGACGAGATAAAGTGTTGCGGTCATGGCAGACAGGATGAAGAAAGCGACACTCACATCTTTGATGACAAGGTATAAGCTCGCCAAGATGGTTACAATAACAGCCTGAATATACAGTAAGGTTGTCGGTGCACCAGCTTTATTGGTACGCGCCATAATAGGCGGCATTTCGCCTTCTTTAGCTGTAGCGAGCAAGCCGCGGCTTGGCCCTGTGACCCAAGACATGACACCACCAATGGCACCAAAAGCCATGAGTAAGCCCAAAATTGGCGTGAGGAAGGACAGATGCATTTTGTCGAGCATGATGGTGAATGCCTGCATGAGTCCTGCTGTGAGGCTGATTTCCTTGGCAGGAATAGCCACGGCTACAGCAAGTGATCCGAGCAAGAAAAGCAAGATAATGACCACAGAGGCGAGAAGCATGGCCATGGGAAATTGTGTTTCAGGCTTTTTCATGTCAGCTGCTTGCACGGCTTGGACTTCGACGCCAGCAAAGAGCAAAACAATGCCAGCCAAAAAGGCTACGCTTCCAAGTCCTGAAAGATGGGGAAAGAAACGGGAATGCACGGCGTTTTCAATATTCGTGACAGTCTCAGCACCGACTACGTCACCACCTAAAAAAGCGATAGGATAGCCTTGGTCGACCCAAAACATTCCTAATATAATGATGAGTAGACCCGGTAAGAGCGTACCCACAACCACACCAAACTTGGTCACCATGTTCACAGCATTGGAGCCGCGCAAGGCAATAAAGGTTGCAAGCCAATACACCACAAGAATAATGACACCTGTATAGGTGCCGCTTTGGGCAAGCTTTGGATCCATGAAGAGATAGGCAAGACAAGCAGCTGCATAGCCTAAGACCGTGGGATACCACACGACATTTTGAATCCATTGCAACCAAATGGCTGTAAAACCGAAGCGCGGACCAAAGGCTGCTTTGACCCATGTGTATACGCCACCGCTTTCACCGCCAAAAGCACCGCCCAATTCCGCAGACACCATGGACGCTGGTAAAAGGAAAACGAAAGTCGCAAAAAGTATGTAAAATATCATACTTAGACCTTCTGCGGCCATCATGGGCAAGCCGCGCAAGCTGACCACTGAAGCAATGGTCATGAGCCCTAAAGTGAGCGCTGTAACCTGTTTTTTGTTTTGCAAAGCCATGGCTACCATCCTGTTAAATGTTGACATATCTTCTTATAATTAAAATACTTGCGACTATTCATGAAGCGGCATGACATTGTGGTCATAGCCATGACGTCATATAAATGCCTTCATGAGCACGACAAGTTTTCATGGAAAAAGGTAGGTCATTGTGGCCTTTTGGGCTTTGATAAGAATGGTGAGATTGATGATATGCTTGGGATGATGCAGGCAAAATATTTGCTTTTATCTAAATATATATTGCTGATGCTTACAAAAATGTCACTTATAAAGTAAATAAAATAAAGATGTTATTCTATTTATTCAAAAAAAATACTAAAAATAGACTTAATAATACTAGACTTTTATGAAAAATAGGAGAAATATGCGCCTGTCGCAAAGCTTTCAGGACGCTTATATGGTCTTGTCTGTTTTGCCTTGATTACATTTATGGTAAATTACAAAAGTCACCACAAGCAATTTTTATGTGCTATGCTTTTGTACAGGTATAACGTTTTTGTATTGGTTTCATGTGGATTAGAAATATGCCCACAGCCATCAATTTTGGGCTAAGCATACAACGTTCACATGCTTTTTTTTGCATCATCACTAACTTAACGAGAAAGTATCATGAAAATCGGTTGCCCTACTGAAGTCAAGAACAACGAAAATCGTGTTGGTTTGACCCCAAATGCAGTACACGCATATGTTGCTGCTGGTCATGAAGTATTTATGCAAAAAGACGCAGGCATGGGTTCTGGCCTGACTGATGAAGAATACATTGCTGCTGGCGCAACTATTTTGCCAACTGCTGATGATGTATGGGCTGCTGTTGATATGATCATCAAAGTGAAGGAACCAATTGCAGAAGAATACCATCGCATGCGCGAAGGTCAGCTTTTGTACACCTACTTCCACTTTGCAGCAGACAAAGAACTTACCGACGCTTGCATTGAAAAGAAGATCATCGCCCTTGCATACGAAACTGTTGAAGATGGTCACGCTTTGCCACTTCTCAAGCCTATGAGTGAAGTTGCAGGCCGTATGGCTTCTTTGATGGGCGCATTCTACCTTGCTAAGAGCGAAGGTGGTCGCGGTCTCTTGCCTATGGGTGTTACTGGTGTAGCTCCTGCTGACGTTTTGGTTCTTGGTGGTGGCGTTGTTGGTGCCAATGCAGCACGTGTTGCTGCTGGTCTTGGTGCTAACGTAACCATCCTTGACCTCAACTTAAACCGCCTTGAATACCTTGGCGAAATCATGCCTGCCAACGTCACCCCATTGTTCAGCGATCCAGTGACTCTGGCTGAGTGCCTCAAGAAGGCCGACTTCGTTGTTGGTGCTGTTCTTGTTCCTGGTGCTGTTGCTCCTAAGCTCGTTCGCAAAGAACACCTCGCCATCATGAAACCTGGTGCTGTTCTTGTTGACGTTGCCATCGACCAAGGCGGTTGCTTTGAAACGTCTCATCCAACCACCCACAGCGAACCTACCTACGTTGTTGACGGTATCATCCACTATTGCGTAGCCAATATGCCTGGTGCATATGCTCGCACTTCCACCTTTGCTTTGAACAACGCCACCCTCCGTTACGGCCTCGCTCTCGCCAATAAGGGCGTTGAGCAAGCATGTAAGGATGACGCTGGCCTGAAGAAAGGTCTCAACATGTACAAAGGCACCATCACCTTCAAAGCTGTTGCCGATGCCTTCGGCTTGGACGCCTTGTACGCACCAGTTGATAGCGTATTGAACTAGCATCCATAGAAAAATGATATACAGCCGTTTTATGCTCAGTGTGAACTGGACATAAAACGGCTTTTACATGTTCGTACAATTTTTTATGTTTTTATGCCTTCATTTTTATGTAGCGTGATATATTTAAATATGATAATACTATTCATGTTTACTATGCAATCACAAAATTTCCTAGGAGAGTACCATGGCTAAAAATACCGCACCAGAAAAACAACAAGTTCGCCTCAACGTCAACGCAGATTCTATGAAGACAAGTTATGCAAATGCGTTCCAAACACACACAACCCCAGAAGAAATTCTGCTTTGCTTTGGCGTGAACCAAACTACACCTTCCCAAGAAGAGGGTGTCAGCGCAACCATGTCCTTGCAACTTAACGACCGCGTGATCATGAACTACTACACTGCAAAACGCCTCGCCATGTCTTTGTTGCAAGTTGTTCGTGACCACGAAGAGCGCTTTGGCGTTATCGAACTCGACACCAACAAGCGTTTGGTTAAATAAAGTACTATTCTCATGGTGTTTTGTTGGAGGGGAAGCTTTCCAAAAGTTTTCCCCTCCAATTTGCAAAAAATTATGATTGACTAGAGTACTACTATCAGTCAAAAGACGGTTCGCACTTGCGAATTGGTCATTGTTAAGGAACAATAGAATTTGTTCCTTTTTTTGTATTATGGGCCTTTTTTTGGGGCTTATAGCTTTTATGACTGGAAGTATACACCGCTATCATACAATGAATATTCAATATATAAAAGAACTTACTCAAGATGAACAAGGCTTTACGGGATTTCCGTCCCCATGCTTCGTCATTGATGAAGATCGTTTACGTGCTAATGCAGAAATTTTAGACAGCGTACAGAGACGTACAAACGCAAAAATTTTGCTTGCCTTAAAGGGCTATGCCGCATGGTCAACTTTTAGTGTTTTGAGCCGTGCCTATGCTGGTCCTCTGCATGGAATATGCGCCAGCTCACCCCACGAAGCTATGCTTGGCCACCAATATTTTGGGGGCGAAGTCCATGCTTTTGCCGCAGGATTTAGTGAACAAGATGTTGCGGACATCGTACCCATTGCGGATCACATGGTCTTTAATTCCTTTGCACAATGGCATCGCTTTAAGGGACAAGTTCAGGACAGTGGACGCAAGATATCGTGTGGCATCCGCATTAACCCTGAACACTCTGAGGGTGCAGTAGCCATCTATGATCCATGTTCAGCAGGTTCACGGCTCGGCGTCCGCTTAAAGCACTTTGAAAAAGCTATGGCTGAAAACTCTTCAGCTTTGGACGGCATTAGCGGCCTCCATTTCCACACCCTATGCGAGCAGGGGGCTGATGCCCTTGAGAGAACGCTTACCGTTGTGGAAAAAAATTTCGGTAAATATCTCGAAAAAATGCACTGGCTCAATTTTGGCGGTGGGCATCATATCACGCGCCAAGGGTATGACCTCGACTTGTTATGCACATGCATTGAGCGAGTGCAATCACGCTATGGCGTGCAGGTCTATCTTGAACCAGGTGAAGCTGTAGCCTTAAATGCTGGCGTTTTGCTGTGCACTGTTTTGGATATCATTGAAGCGGATATGCCCATAGTCATTCTGGACACGTCAGCTGCGGCCCATATGCCCGATGTTTTGGAAATGCCGTATCGCCCCAAATGCTTACGAATTGATAGCCTCAATGATGAAGCAGATGAAGCAGGTGACGCACACGAAAAATCGTGGACATGCCGACTCGCTGGCAAATCATGCCTAGCAGGTGATGTCATTGGTGAATATTCCTTCAATGCACCGCTAGCCATTGGCGACCAGCTGGCTTTTCTGGACATGGCCATTTATAGCATGGTCAAGACCACGACCTTTAATGGCTTGCAATTGCCAGCTATTGGCCTCTATACGCCATCCAAAGCTGATGGCCCAAAGCGTCGCGTGCAAAAGACCTTTGGTTACGAAGATTTTACAATGCGTCTATCATAAGTATACGATATATGAAGAAAAATATTTTTTTATCATCTGAGATTACAGCGCCTGAATATGCAGAGCAATGCTCACAAGACAAGGCTCTATTTCATGTCATTCCAGTGCCCTTCGAAGCCAGCGTCTCCTATGGAGCAGGTACAGCTCATGGCCCTGCGGCCATTCTTGAAGCTTCGGATCAATTGGAGCTCTGGGATGGGGCTTCCATTCCTGCCGAACTTGGCATCTACACAGCACCACCAGTAAAATGCTCAGGCAAGACCACAAAGGTTTTGTCACGCATTGAAAAGGCGACCCATAAAGCTCTTGATTGCAAGGCCATTCCCGTTATTTTAGGCGGTGAGCATACGGTGACCTATGGTGCTTTGCGCGCACTCAAGGACCGACGTGCACAAGATAGTATTGGGAATAAGCCGAGCTTTGGTGTCGTTCAATTCGATGCCCATGCTGACTTGCGCGATACGTACGAAGACACCAAGTGGAGCCATGCTTGTGTCATGCGCCGCGCTGTCAGCACTTCAGATACTGATCCAGACGGACTCAGCCTACAGCTTGCCCAATTTGGCGTGCGGGCTATGGGTCTTGATGAACTTGCATTCCGTAAGACAGCCCCAGTGACACATTGGGACGCAGCACATTTGGCACGTCTTCAAGAGCAGGGCAAAGTGCCAAAAAAACTTTTACCTGCTGATTTTCCAAAAGATATTTATATCACTTTTGACGTCGATGGCCTTGATCCATCCATTATGCCAGCTACTGGCACACCAGTCCCTGGTGGCATTGGTTGGTATGAGACTTTGAGTCTACTTGAAAAGATTGTAGCCGGTCGTCGCGTCATTGGTTTTGATGTGGTTGAACTTGCGCCCATTGATGAGAAAGCTGGCGGCCATGCATGGAACTTTACAGCAGCAAGGCTTGTCTATGCCATTATGGGTATTATTCAACGTAATGCAAAATAGCTATTCTTTATAAGACTAGACCACAAAAAAAGCACTCTATAAAAAGAGTGCTTTTTTTGTGGAGAATGTCTACTTTCTAGACAAATGGCTTAACGCGGGGAATCGTTAATGCCAATGGGAATTTATTTCATGACAATAACCCGATCAGTACCAAGGACTTCTTGTGCTACTGCAATGATGGCTGGCATAACATTGCCGAGTTGTACATCGCCCATAGGTGGAATACGGTCGAGGAAAGTATATTTCTGCGTACCAAGTCTATGATATGGCAATGGTTCGTACTGTACATTAGGCATATCTTTGATGAATTCACAGATAGCGCGAACGTCATCCACATTGTCATTGAAGCCAGGTACAATTGGAGTACGACAGAGGATGGTTTTATCAGGAATCATCGCGGCTAATTTCTTAAAATTATTCAAGATACCAACATTGGAACCGCCTGTATATTCCTTATGCTTCTCTGCATCCATGTGCTTAATGTCAAACAAGAAATAATTAATGTACTGTGCAGCTTCTTCCATGATATGCCATGGTACAACGCCACAGGTTTCAATGGCTGTCTTAATACGGCGTGCACGAGCTTCACGAAGCAGAGCAATAGGGAATTCGCCTTGCATGAGTGGCTCACCACCAGACAAAGTCATGCCACCCTTAGAGCGAGTGTAGAAAGCCATGTCTTGCTCAACTGGGGTCAAAACTTCATTTACGGTGCGTTCGCTACCATAAACAATGAGGCCCTGTGAAGGACAGGCTTCTGCGCATGGCATATGGCAACCAGTGCAAAGCTCTCGGTTGATTTTCAACGTGTCATCTTCTTGGCGAATAAGCGCGCCACGAGTGCACACTTCAAGGCAACGCTTGCACTTGGCAACGGTCAAGCAACGACCAACGTTATAGGCAAGTTCTGGCTCAGTGGCTTGTGATTCAGGGTTAGAGCACCAACGACAGCTAAGAGGGCAACCTTTCAAGAAAACAATGGTACGGATACCTGGGCCGTCATGAACAGAGTACTTTTGTACGTTGAAAACTTGACCTTTTACTTTCTTATCTGCTTCGGACTGCATATCTAAACCCCTTATATAACATTTTGATGATGTGTTGAGATTCTGGGGGAAGGGGAAACTTTCTGAAGAAAGTTTCCCC
>JAWXUA010000020.1:0-27510 GCA_044433065.1 Pseudomonadota bacterium | reverse complement strand
AGACATGCTAAAAAAAGCAAGTCTCAGGCTGCCTATTTTTTCCCGCTAACTACATGAGAAATCAGCATAGCGGCCCTTAAGCTTTCTTCCCTTCCATACGCAACATGTCTGTGCTGATTTCATTGAAAATATCGCTAATCATGATAACGCCAATGACCTTGCTAGCGTCCTTCACAACAGCATAGCTACGGCCCTTTTTTACCACCTTATCCAAGATGGTGATAAGGCTATCATCAGGTGAAAGCGTGGTCATCTCGCGGTCCATCAAGTCGCGGACCTTGGTAGAACCAGCAAGTTTGCAAGCATTATGAAATACGCGGTCATAGCCGTCTTCACCACCACGCATAGCACTGCGCTGCGTGAGTTTGTCTTCCATAAAGCGCATGGTGTCCCAGATGGAAATGGAGCCTTTCAAGTGACCTTCATCATCAAAAACAAGGGCACAAAGGCAACCACAAGCATGCCCAACACAAGAATTAAGCTTGCGTACGGCAACAGATAAAGAATCATTTTCCTGTAAGGTCGGGTACTCTTCACGGACGATATCCCATGCACGCTTTCTCAATAACATGACTTTCTCCTAGCCAAATTAATGTATTTTTGCCCGTCAGCACTGCTGACCAAGCTCATTTTCTACTCAAGATGCGTCATTCATGCACAATAAAAATGCCTTGTCAAATTGATTATAGAGAGTAAAAAGCTCATTATTTCAGGTACATTTACTTTTTCTACAAAAAAGAAAAAACATCTTTGCTATACATCGTAGTACTTTTACCATAAAAAAAGCCCATGAGTCCAATAAGGCTTGGAAATCACAGGCTTTTACACGACTTCTTTATTATTTTTGCGCCATGCGTGAGAAAGCGATGCCATGCTTTTTAATCAAAATCGGCAAAAAGCGCCCCCATATGAATATTTCCTAAAACTTCACCGCGATACGCATTGCGGAAGCGCGCCATGGCTTCCCAAAGCTCTGGCGGTGCGATGCCGTTACGGATGGATGTATGAGCTTCCATGAACGCCGCAAGAATATCGCAAACTTTCAGCATACGGCCATCTTTAGGATCGTAGCAATCAGCACCAAAGTCCGCTTGCAAATCGTCAAGGGTCGCTTCGCAAACCTTACCCTCTTTGATAATGCATTCCTTAAATTCTGAGCCAATTTCCATGCCAAGGAAATAGCAAAGCCGCGCCACGAGAGCCTCTTGCCCTGCACCTCGCAACGGTGCAAAAATGCGCCGCTCAAGCTCTTGATCCTCATAGGCACGAATGAGGTCTGGCAGACCTGCCACGGACTGCTTTACTGGCGAAATAATATCGCGTGTGAGCAATTCTGGCAAATCATGGAACAGGCCACAGAAGAAATTATTGTTACAACGCGCTTGTTTAGCACCCAGTTGCAAGCTGAAAAAATAGCCATAGCTTGCTACTATAAACATATGGCCAAGCACCGAGCTTTCAGGAATGCGCGGCGTTTGGGACCAACGTTTTTGAAAACGTAATTGCCCGCAAAAACTAGCGAAGGCACCAAGAGCCGAAGCTTTGACCGTGATGCTGTTAGCATCGAGCACATCTTGGTCATGCATAAGGTCTTGCACGCCCACAATGTCCATAAATTCCCCAAGACGCACCTTGAAGGATTCTTCAATTTCCTTCATCTCTGGGTCAAAAGTATTCAAATTTTTCAGGACATTAAATTCCCAACCAGAGGCGTAACTATGGGCCGCGCTAAGGATGCGGTCCGCAAGGTTTTGTGAGCGTTTGGTATCAAAATATTGTGTGAGACGTTGCCAAAAACCTTCATCAAGGGGCCGCACAATATGCTCCAGTTTGGCGAGCACCCATGTTGTGAGCTTTTGGTAGTCCTCTTCATTTTCACGGATACGATAAAAAACTGGAGGCTTAATATCTGTGATTACAAGGCGATAGAGATAATCAAAAAGACCGCCTTCTACAATTTTTTGCCCTAAGTCGAGGCGTTCTTCAGACGTCAAATGGCGGCTATTAAGTTCATATAAAAGCCATGCCACAATCATTTTATGACCTTGCTTATCAATTTCCACCAATTCCACAGGCCGCAGCTTATCATTCCAGCGACTCATGGACGCACCAGAAAAAACAAATTGGAGCAAGCTTTTACGGATACCAGACATATTTTTTTCTCCGAAGTGCAAAAAAGTTCTTGGCAATGTATACCTTCATGGTGTAAAGCTCAAGAGTTATGCAGCTAGTGCATCCATTTCTATCGTGCCCCGCCGGCGATTGGCGCAATGGACCCGTTACACTCTATTGACAACGCGGTAGAAATTCCATAGATACCCCTTCTTTCTATAAAATAGACTGGAGTTACCAGATGAAGACGTTTAGCCCAACACCCGCAGACATCAACCGCGAATGGTTCATCGTTGATGCTACGGATCAAGTTCTCGGCCGCCTCGCTACCCAGATTGCTCACCGCCTCCGCGGCAAGCACAAGCCTGAATTCGCACCACACATGGACAACGGTGACTTCATCGTTGTTACCAACTGCGAAAAAATCAAGGTTACTGGCAACAAGATGGCTCAAAAGATGTACTACAACCACTCCGGCTACGTGGGTGGTTTACGTGAAACCACTCTTGAGAAAATGCTTGAGCGCAAGCCTGAAGAAGTCCTCATGCACGCTGTTCGCGGCATGTTGCCTCGTAACCGCCTTGGTCGCGCTATGCTTACCAAGTTGAAGGTTTACTCTGGCTCTGAGCATCCACATGAAGCTCAAAAGCCTGCACCTTTTGAGCTCAAGTACTAAAGAGTGGAGATAGCCATGACCAAAGAATTCAATTACGGTACCGGCCGTCGTAAGACCGCCACTGCACGTACCCGTTTGTATGCAGGCACTGGTAACATCGAAATCAACGGTCGTTCTTACGAAGAGTTCTTCCCACGTAAGACCCTCCAAATGATCATTCGTCAGCCTCTCGTCCTCACCAAGAACCTCGATAAGTTCGACATCAAGGTTAATGTTGCAGGCGGCGGCATCAGCGGTCAAGCTGAAGCAGTGCGTCACGGTATCACCCGTGCATTGCTCGAAATCGATCCTGAATTGCGTCCAGCTTTGAAGCGCGCTGGTTTCATTACCCGCGATGCTCGTAAGAAGGAACGTAAAAAGTACGGTTTGCGCGCAGCTCGTGCTCGTTACCAGTACAGCAAGCGTTAAGATTTACGCTTATCCATGCTTTTCAAAGGCAGGTCTGTTTTGCAGGCCTGCCTTTTTTGTATTGCCTCTGCCAAAATGCATCATGTACTTTTAGGTATTCTTTTGCTAATATATATGACATACCAGAGTACATAATTATAGCCGCTATGATGTCATGAGATTACCTAAAATATGAGATAATGGAAAAAGGCTTTTACAGTGACAAAAGAACTCCAGTTTTTACTCTATAGCACGCAGGCTGAAGATATCGCTGTCAGCGTCATTGTTAAAGATGACACCATATGGCTTACACAAAAGGCCATGGCTGAGTTGTTTGGAGTGAAAACTCCTGCAATTAGCAAGCACTTAAAATCTATTTTTGAAACTAACGAACTTGAAGAAAAAGTGGTTGTTTCCAAAATGGAAATAACCACTCGGCATGGCTTTTTAGAAGGCAAAACGCAAACAAAAGGAACTAAATTTTACAACCTTGATGCCATCATATCTGTGGGCTATCGCGTCAATTCTTCAAAGGCGACTCAGTTTAGAATTTGGGCAACGTCAGTTCTTACCGAATATATGCGAAAAGGCTTTGTCCTTGATGACGAGCGTCTAAAGCAAGGCCGTGGCTTTCTTCAGGATGACCCATTTAAAGAGCTTTTAGAACGTGTACGCTCGATCAGAGCCAGCGAAAGACGTATATGGCAACAACTCACTGATATCTTCGCTGAATGCAGTGATGACTATAAAAAAACGTCTGCAATAACCCAAAAGTTTTATGCCACTGTGCAAAATAAATTTCATTATGCCATTACAGGCCATACAGCGGCAGAAATTATATACACAAATGCCGATAGTCATAAAGAAAACATGGGCTTAACTACTTGGAAAAACTCTCCAGACGGAAGAATTTTAAAGTCAGACGTCACCATTGCTAAAAATTATCTCACAGAAAAAGAGATAAAAAGCCTTGAACGTACAGTCTCTAGTTTTTTCGACTATATTGAAGGGATTATCGAAAGAAAACAAAGTTTTACCATGGAAAAATTTGCCTTAAGCGTCAATAAGTTCCTTGAATTTAATGAGTATAAAATTCTTGAAGGCAAAGGAAATACGTCGAAAAAACAAGCGGATGCCAAAGCTGCAGAAGAATACGACCAATTTAATAAGACTCAAAAAATTACTTCGGACTTTGATGCATTTTCAAAAGAGGTCCTTGAAAGACGCAAAAAGGGAGCTTAAAGCTTCATCCTGTTGACACACCCAACCTGCGCGCATACAACACAGTATCTACTCAATACGGCGCAAACAAAGGACTTTGCATGCAGGACGCACAAGAAAAAATAATCCCATCCATATATCCTCGCCTTCAAGAAGGCCAAAGCATCAGCATCATTGGCATGGCTGGCGCAGGCAAGACCACAGTGGGCAAGGCCCTTGCAAATATGTTGGACTGGGCCCATGCAGACACAGACCATCTCATCGAAGCTGTGTACGGCACCACATTACAAGCTGTTGCTGATAGCATGACTAAGGACGAATTTCTGGACGTGGAAGCTGCAACCATCATGAATATCAGAACACGCCGCACCATTCTTTCCACAGGTGGCAGTGTTATTTACCGTGATGCGGCCATGCAACATCTGGCAAGCCTTGGTCCTATTATGTATCTTGATGTGCCCTTGCCACTGATTTTGGAGCGTATCGCACGCAAACCTGACCGTGGCCTTGCTATTGCACCAGGGCAAACCATTGAAGATTTATTCAATGAACGCAAAGCCTTGTATACAAAATATGCCCACTTTACTGTGGCCGCTGAAAAGCTCTCGCCCAGCCAATGTGCCGTTGCCATGACAAAATGGCTTAAGGAAAATCCCCATGGCTAAAAAGAAAACCAGTGCTAAAAAAGGTATTTTTGCTCGCCTTGAAGTCTTGTATAAAGCCATGGGTGATGCATATTCAAGCTGTGCCCATGCGGCTGGCTTGACATGCGAAAACTGCCAAGAAAATTGCTGCTACACCTATTTCCAGCATCATACGCATGTAGAATGGGCCTACCTTTGGAAAGGTATGTTGCAATTACCAGAAGCACAACGCCAACGCTATCTGGACCGTGCCCGTGACAATGTCATGAACTGCAATAGCATTCGTGCAGCTGGCGGCGTACCGCGTGAAATGTGTCCGCTCAATGATGATGGTCTTTGTGCACTGTATGGCAATCGTCTGATGATTTGCCGTTTGCATGGTACGCGTAATGTGCTGCATTTGCCTGATGGGCGTGCGCAAACCTTCCGAGGCTGTTATCGCTTTGATGAGCTTACTAAGCAAATGCCCGAGGAGAATATCCCCTCTGTGGACCGCACACCATTGTATCGCGAGCTTGTGCAGTTGGAGATGGAATATCTTACGGAGCAGCTTGGCCCCAAGGCACGCACCGCGCCGCGTATCAATATGACGTTGTCTGAAATGCTTATGGCTGGGCCACCGAAATTACGCTAGCAAATAGTGATATGCTGAGCTTAGACTTGGCATGCAAATGGTTGCCTGTTCAAACAATACCACAAAAAAAGAAGAGTAATTGTATATGCGCAAACATCGCGTATACAATTACTCTTCTTATTTTTTAGAGTAACGAGCTTTATTCCGTTGGCTTATTCTTCTTTTCCCAAAGCTTCATATCTTGCATTTTCTTACGGCGATCACGCTGTAAGCCTTTGCATACCAACGCTTGATTGGACTTCAGGCCCCACTTTGCACGATATGTAGCAGGGTCAAGTCCATGCATAGCCAAATGCTTACGTGTAATAAATTTACATTTTTTACCGCATTCAAGGCAAGTGATATACCGTTCTTTAATAGAAGAGCGACCATCCCTAACTTCGGGGATAGCTTCCTCGCACACGCAAGCAATAGGAGCTTCAGCACCCTCTTCGTCTGCAACGACTGCAGCAGGACCTGAAAGTTGGGCAATAGCAGTATATACTTTACCAACCATAGCGGTCAGTTCATCTTCCGTCATTGCGCGGATTTGTGCCTGAGCTTTTACAATCTCAAGAGCACCCTTCATATATACATCCATGACAACTCCTTAATCAGGTATAATGGTGTTATATTTTAAGATGATAGCAAATTTACTCTCATAAGACACCAAAAGAAAACTCCATATTCTATCACCGTTTTTCTTATGTACAAAAAAATCTTACAATGTTTTATACAAAGTTTCAAATAAAAAATGATGCTTATATGTGATAAGCATCATTTTTTTATCAATTTCTATCTATATTGTGAATTATTCCTCTAAAATAGCCACAGCAGGCAATGTTTTTCCCTCAAGAAATTCTAAGAATGCACCACCACCAGTTGATATATAGCCGACCTTTTCGACTACATCATACTTTTCTACTGCGGCTACTGTATCACCGCCACCTGCAATAGAGAAAGCGGAGCTGTTTACTACAGATTGACAGAGGGCCTTAGTGCCAGCACTAAACTGCTCCCACTCAAAAGCACCCACTGGGCCATTCCATACAATGGTACCAGCCTTGATTAAGATATCATCATAAAGAGCTGATGTTGCAGGTCCAATGTCCAAAATCATTTCATCATCAGCTACATCAGTCACAGGCTTTATTGTAGCTACAGCATCATCAGTCAATGACGTTGCAACAACAACATCCACAGGCACAGGAATAGCACCACCAGCAGCACGAGCTGCTTCCATAAGAGCCTTAGCTTCTTCTACAAGGTCTGGCTCATAGAGCGAGCGACCAACATTATATCCTGCTGCCTTAATAAAATTATTGGCAATGCCGCCACCAACGATGAGCTGATCCACCTTCTGCGACAAACTCTTCAGCACCGTCAATTTAGTCGACACCTTAGAACCGCCAATAATAGCCACCATGGGCTTTGCAGGGCTTTTAAGGCCACGTTCTAAGGCCTCAAGCTCTGCAGCCAGCAAAAGCCCTGCGCATGCCATAGGGGCAAATTGGGCCACAGCGTGGGTCGATGCTTGCGCTCTGTGGGCTGTGCCAAAAGCATCCATCACAAAGACATCACAAAGGCTCGCCATGGCACGGCCAAGCTCTTCATTGTTCTTTTTCTCACCCTTCAAAAAACGAACATTTTCGCACAAAACACAGGCACCTTCAGGCACTTCAATGGGCAAGCCAATATACTGCTTCAGCAAAGGCACAACCTTACCCAATTCCTTGGACAAGGCATCAGCCACAGGAGCTAAGGAAAATTGTGGGTCATATTCGCCTTCTGTGGGACGCCCAAGGTGCGACATAATCATAACGCGCGCACCAGCATCCAATGCCGCTTTAATGGTCGGTACAGCAGCCATAATACGCTTAGTGCTCGTGATACGGCCATCCTTAATAGGTACGTTCAAATCCTGACGAATAAGGACGCGCTTTCCCTTCAAATCAATATCGGTCATTTTCATTATAGTCATATAAACTCCTCACAAATGGCGTTATGTTTTGTGTGTGGCTCATAGCATAAGAAATACGTCGGAGCAAATAATTGGGGTGAGAGAAATTAGGAAAGTTAGTGGAAAGGCGCATGACGCATACCATGTCTGTAGCTCGAAGATGGATTGCCACGTCTCTCGGTAGGGACTTCAGTCGTTGAATGTACATCGCGGGCCTCGCTCCTCACACTGACAGACTTCACGACCATAGTTTCTCTCCTGAATACCAAACTATTTGACTACGTGGGCTGGTATTAAAGAGATGCACCACCATGACCGGCCATCCCTGCTTTTCGCTACGAAGAATGGCATCATAAAGGGTATCGTCCCTGAGGCCAGTCATTGCGACGAGCAACGCTCACGAATAATAGTCAGTGACTTTCGTACCTACAAAGCGTCACGGCAATCCATCTTCGAGCTATATACACAGAGACGTAGCTCCCAGTATATTACCTAAAAGAAAGGTATTTATCACCGTGCCACACAAAACAGCGCGGACATGCCAAACGACATATCCGCGCTACTCTCTATATTTTCAACAAATACTATGCGAGCAAGCTTTCTGCGACTTCCACAACGTTTTCAACGGTGAAGCCAAAGTGCTCAAACAAGACATTGCCTGGTGCAGACTCACCGAAGGTCGTCATGCCCACAACCTTGCCATCAAGGCCCACATACTTCCACCATGCATCAGATGCAGCAGCTTCCACAGCAACGCGCACACGCACAGCAGATGGCAAAACGCTTTCACGGTATGCGGCATCCTGCTGATCAAACTTGGTGCTCGATGGCATGGATACAACGCGTACAGCATGGCCCTTAAGCTCAAGCTCAGCGGCCGCTTCCACAGCAAGATGCACTTCCGAACCAGATGCCATGATGATGGCGCTTGGGGTCCCTTCGCAATCACGAATGACATAGCCACCACGGCTGATTGCCTTAATCTGCGCAGCATTGCGGTGGATATGTGGCAAGCCTTGGCGCGTCAAAGAAAGGCACGTAGGCGCGTCGTTGGTTTCCACAGCACTCTGCCATGCAGCAACGCTTTCCACAGTGTCACATGGACGCCATACTTGCACATTAGGAATGAGGCGCAAGCCGCCAAGCTGTTCTACAGGCTGGTGGGTTGGGCCGTCTTCGCCAACACCAATAGAGTCGTGGGTCAGTACCCAAATGACACGTTGCTTCATCAACGCAGACAAGCGGATGGCATTCTTGGCATAGTCGGAGAAAATCAAGAAGGTACCAGCATACGGAATAAATCCGCCGTACAAGGCCATACCGTTCATGATGGCCCCCATGGCAAATTCACGCACACCATAGGAAATATAATTGGCGGCCCAGTCAAAGCCCTTGTCGCTGTTCATTTGCGTAGAGCCGCTATGCCACGTGCCCACAGAACCTGTGAGGTCCGCAGAACCGCCCATAAGCTCAGGCAACATAGGCGCGATACCCTGCAAGGCATTGCGTGCAGAAATACGGGTCGCAAGCTTTTCTTCAGCAGCATCAGTATCAAGCATCAACTTGGCCACATTTTCCTGCCAATCGCTTGGCAAGTCACCGGCAAGACGACGTTCAAGTTCAGCGGCCAATTCTGGGTACGCATTCTTGTACTTGTGGTATTCAAAGTTCCACTCAGCTTCCAAAGCAGAACCCTTCATGCGGCAATCCCAAGCGGCCTTAATGTCCGTTGGTACCGTAAATGGTTCAGCCGTCCAGCCCATATCAGCCTTAGCAGCGGCAATTTCGTCTGCGCCAAGAGGAGAACCGTGGCACTTATGGCTACCAGCCTTAGTAGGTGCGCCCTTACCAATGACCGTCTTACAGCAAATCATGGATGGCTTATCACTTGCAGCGCGAGCTTCTTCCAAAGCCTTTGCAATGGCTTCTGCATCGTGGCCATCAACGCCAGCCACAACATGCCAGCCATAGGAAGCAAAGCGTGCTGGTGTATCGTCAGCAAACCAGCCCTTCACGTGGCCATCAATGGAAATATCATTGTCATCATAGAATGCAATCAATTTGCCAAGGCCCAAGGTGCCAGCCAAGGAGCAGGCTTCATGGGAGATACCTTCCATCATACAGCCGTCGCCAAGAAAGACATAGGTATGGTGGTCAATGATGCTATGGCCTTCGCGATTAAACTGCGCACCAAGCATCTTTTCAGCCATGGCCATGCCCACAGCTGTGGCAATGCCCTGACCAAGTGGGCCCGTCGTGGTTTCAACGCCAGCCGTCATGCCATATTCTGGGTGACCCGGTGTTCTGGAGCCAAACTGACGGAAGTCGCGGATGTCATCCATGCTCAAGTCATAGCCCGTCAAGTGCAACAATGCATACATGAGCATAGAGCCATGACCATTGGACAAGACAAAGCGGTCACGATTTACCCAAGCAGGATTAGCTGGGTTATGCTTGAATGGACCAGTCCACAAAACTTCAGCCATGTCAGCCATGCCCATAGGTGCACCAGGGTGACCAGACTTCGCCTTCTCAATGGCGTCCATGGCTATAACTCGAATAGCATTGGCAAGTTGCTTATGTGTAGGCATTTTTTTCTCCGAAGGGCTTGGTGGATATGTGGGGGAGGGGAAACTTTTAAAAAAGCTTCCCCTTCCCCCCAGTTACTATCAAACTAAAGCAGCCTCAAATGTGGCTAAGCGTTCTGCGTATGGTGGGAAATTAAAGAAGGCCGAACCGGATACGAGAACATCTGCGCCAGCGGCGACGAGGTCTGCTGTATTATCTGGGGTCACACCGCCATCGATTTCGATGAGGGTGTTGGTGCCTTGAGTTGTAATCATGGCACGAAGAGCTTTAACTTTATCATAGGTAGCAGGCAAGAACTTTTGTCCACCAAAACCAGGATTGACGCTCATGATGAGGACAAGGTCCGTATCTGGCAGTACGTAATCGAGGACTGAGAGAGGGGTGTGGGGATTAAGGGCCACACCGGCTTTACAGCCGAGTCGACGGATTTCAGCGAGGGTGCGTTGTAGATGGATTGAGGCTTCGGCGTGGACGACGATGAGGTCAGCTCCTGCGTCAACGAAGTCGGCAAGATAGCGTTCAGGCTTTTCGATCATGAGGTGCACGTCGAAAAAGAGAGACGATTTTTTGCGTAGTGATTTGATGATGGGCTGACCGTAGGTGATATTTGGGACGAAATTACCGTCCATGACATCCCAGTGAACCCATTTGATGCCGGCATCTTCAAGGGCAGCGAGTTCTTCGGTCAAGCGGCCGAAATCAGATGACAAAAGCGATGGAGAGAGTATCATACGTCCTCTTCTATTTATGGCGTGTGGTTACGACGTGATAAAACAAGATGAAAATAGAGTGCGTTTTGCGCTGGCTCTTCTTACGCTAGGTGAGCATGTCACGCAAGCGTTGCAATTCAGCGGTAATGGCGCATAAAACCCCGTCATCAACACAAGCTGTGGCAACAACGGGGTTTTGTTCTGAAATTTCTGCATGATATGGCATATCATGGGCTTGGGCGTATTCTTGATGGGCTTTTACGGGCATGGCATCACAAAGTTCGCGAGAGGGCACGGACGTGATGATTTTAGAGCCATGGGGTAAAAGATTGAAGAGCGAGGCTTGTTCTGTGGCTGTAGTTATATCTTCGAGCGACAGAGCGCGTCGTGCGCCTTCGATGGTGAGGCCACGTTCGTAAAGCAAGTGCTGAATTTGACGCAATACCGCAATGTCGCTTTCTCGATAGAGACGCTGACCTTTTTCTGTACGAACAGGCGCAAGTTCTGTAAAGCAGTCCTCCCAAAAACGGAGTACGGACGTTTTTACATCAAGCAACTTGGCCGCTTCACCAATGCGGTATAACTTTTCAGCCATGGACTCTCCCTTAAGAAATATCGTGAGAGAATAACGCCTTTTACAATAAATTTTCCAAAAAACTCCAAGTATTCAACGACAAAGCCTCAGTCGGAGCCATACGCATTATGTCCAACGGACACCGTACACGGCCACGACGAACTTCACCAGTCACCCTACCCCCCCATGCGCCGCGAACTTCCATGCAACGCCTTAAACTTCCTACGCAAATAAAAGTCTTTGAAAGGGATGGGGGGGCTGGCCTGCCCGAAGGGTCCGAAGGACAGCCGTTAGGCGAGTCTTCGAGCCTTACGGATGCAGAGAGCAACGCTGGGAAGGGAAAACTTGTTTCAGAAAGTTTTCCCTTCCCCCAGTTAATCTCAATTACATACGAACAGGCAACTTGTCGACCAAAGCGTTGGCGATTTTGTTACGTTCTTTATCCACTTCAGCGTCCTTGAGGGTACGGCTTGGGTGGCGGAAGGTCATGCGGTATGTCAGGTTCCGCTCAGCTTTATCTGCTGGGGCGAAAATGTCAATAAGCGTGATATCTTCGAGGAGTGAAAGCTTAAGCGGCTTCACTAGGCTTTGGACCATGCTGATAACATCGCCAACTTTGAGCGTGGACTCTGCAATCAAGGTAATGTCGCGGCGCACTGGTGGGTACACTTGCAAGCCCTTGAAAGCAATGGAAGTTTGGTGATGCATATCCTTGAGAATATCAAGGTCAACGTCGGCAAGCCAAACGTCCTTGCGAGCATGGTAGGCATCAGCGAGCTCAGGCTTTACGCGACCGAGAACACCAACCTTTTGGCCCTTGAGCGTGATGGCAACGCATGGCAAAAGGAATGGATGGGCATCTTCGAGGCTGTATTCAGCAGTGCCGAGGTGCAGGTGCTGGAACAGGTGCTCGATGACACCTTTGAGATCGACGTATTCAGCATCAGCTTCATGGTGAGGCCATGCTGCATCGTTGAGCGCACCGTACATGAGCATGCCAAGGCGATTGCGTTCGCGAGCTGGGATGTCAGCTTCGGTACCATCTTCATTGAGAGGCTTGGCATCAAAGATGTGGGCCACTTCAAAGATACGCAGACCGTTATTGCCTTGAGCGATGTTCTGGCGCAGATTGTTGAGCAAGCCTGGGGCTAGCTCAGTACGCAAAACATTCTGCTCAGCCGTCAACGGATTCATGATAGCAATACGTCCGTCTTCTGGCAAATGGAGATGGTCGAGGTCTTTTTGGCCTACGAAGCTGTAGTTGATGGCTTCGTTGAGGCCAAGACCAGCACCCCAATGCTTGATGCGCAGATTGAAGGTGAATTCAGATTCTGGCGCTCCAGCGCGATCGAGAGGACGCATGACTTTTGGCAAGACTGGTGGAATAGTGTCCATGCCGCGCACACGGGCGATTTCTTCGATGAGGTCAGCCTCGCGCTCGAAGTCGCTACGGTGGCTAGGGGCAAGGACTTTCCAAGAGGATGCGTCGGTATCATCGATGGTGCAACCAAGCTTGGTCAAGGTGTCATGGCAGAATGCTGCGTCGAGCTCGATGCCAAGCAAGGATTCAGCGCGCGCAATGCGGAAGGTCAAGACTGGGGCTACCCAAGACTTTGGTTCAGCAACGCAAATGTTAGGACGCACAGTTGCACCGGCGTAATCGCACATGAGCTGAGCAGCACGGTCCAAAGCAAAGCGGGACATGACTTGGTCAACGCCACGCTCGAAGCGGTAGGACGCGTCGCTGGACAGGCCGAGGCGACGTGCTGTCTTGCGGATGGTACCTGGGCGGAAGACTGCGCTTTCAAGGAAAACGCGCTTACTTGCATCGGAAATTTCCGTTTCAAGACCACCCATGACGCCAGCAAGGCCAATGCCATGTTCGCCATCACGGATGAGCAGGTCGGACGTCTTCAGGATGCGTTCGTTGCCGTCGAGAGTTGTGATTTTCTCACCTTCTGCGGCGCAGGACACAGTGATTTGACCAGATTTGAGGGTGTCGAGGTCATAGGCGTGGAGCGGCTGACCAAGTTCCATCAATATATAGTTGGTCACGTCAACGAGATTGGAAATCGGACGCAGGCCAATGGCGATGAGGCGGTAGCGGAGCCAAGCTGGGCTTTTAGCAACGGTAGCACCTTCAAGGACGCGACCTTGGAAGACTGGGCAGAGTTCTGGGTCTGGAATATTGATAGCCATGACACCAGAAGCATCTTCACCGATTTCGTTGAGCTTGAGCTCAGGCAAGGTCAGAGGCAAATTGAAGGCCATGGCCACTTCGCGAGCAAGACCGAGCACGGACAAGCAGTCGGCGCGGTTTGGCGTGATAGCGATGTCGCAGACTTCCATGTCGAGGTCCAACTCGTCAACGAGCTTGGCGCCAAGGGTGAAGGTCTCGGGCAAAATCATGATGCCATCGTGGTCTTCGCCAAGGCCAAGTTCACGCTCAGAGCAAATCATACCGTGGGATGGAAAGCCGCGCAATTTGGTCTTTTTGATGACCATACCGTTAGGCATAGTGGTGCCCACGAGGACCACAGGAACCAAGATGCCAGCGCGCACGTTGGGCGCACCGCATACGATATTCAGGGGCTCACCTTGATTGACGTCCACTGTGCAGACAGAAAGGTGGTCGGATTCTGGGTGTGGCTCGCATGTCAAAACGCGGCCAACAACAATAGGCTCGATGCCCTTGAATGGGTGAATAATCTCCTCAAGCTCAAGACCAAGCATGGTTAATTTATCACCTAGCTCTGCGGCAGTACCTTCAAAAGGCACAAATTCGCGTAACCATTTGAGACTTAGAAGCATGTGTCACTCCCGATGCCCGAAGGCGGAACAAATATATAGGATGCAATATGCATTTTTTACTGAAAAGTGCGTGGCTTGCACGACTTCCTGACCTTCATTCTTGCGAACTCAGGTTACAGGCAATTTTGGAAATGGAGAGATTTTTTCGTCTAGCGAGGCGAACAAGTTTTTGCGAGGAGTCATAGGACACGTCGGACCATGACCCGAGCAAAAGCGCAGTTTAACAAAGTTAGGCGGAAAAAGATCCCATTTCTCTACTTGAATTGACCCAAGAAGCGCACATCATTCTCAAAGAACATGCGCAAATCGCCAATGCCGTACTTAAGCATAGCGATACGCTCAATGCCAAGGCCAAAGGCAAAGCCTGTGACTTCTTCAGGGTCATAGCCTACAGCAGTGAAGACCGCAGGGTCAACCATGCCGCAACCAAGGATTTCTACCCAGCCAGTACCCTTACAAACACGGCAGGTTTCGCCCTTAATATGGCCCTTACCACCGCAAATGCAGCAGGAGATATCGGCTTCAGCGCTAGGTTCGGTGAATGGGAAGAAGCTTGGACGGAAGCGAACTTTGGTGTCGCTACCAAAGACCGTTTGCAAGAATGAGGTCAGCGTGCCACGAAGTTCAGCCATGCTCACATTCTCGCCGACCATAAGGCCTTCGATTTGGTGGAACATAGGCGTGTGGGTGATGTCGGAGTCACGGCGGTATACTTTACCCGGAACAACAACGGCCAGCGGTGGCTTTTGGGCCAGCATGGTACGGACCTGCATAGGCGAGGTGTGGGTACGCATGAGCACATTTTCCGTGATGTACAAGGTGTCTTGCATGTCACGTGCTGGGTGCTCAGGTGGCATATTGAGGGATTCGAAATTGTAGAAATCGCGCTCAACTTCTGGACCAGTAACTACTTCGTAGCCAAGGCCAGCAAAAACGGTGCAAATTTCTTCCATGACAAGGGTCACGGGATGGAGGGAGCCAGCCCAAGGAGCGCGGCCTGGCAAGGTTGGGTCAAAGCTTGCCAGAGTTGCACTTTCTGCTGCTGCGTCGAGCTCTTGCTTACGCTGTTCAAAAAGATCTGTAAGCTTTTGCTTAACAATATTAGCTGCTTGGCCTAATTGTGGTCGTTCTTCTTTGGAGAGCGTAGGCAACTGGGACATGATGTGCGCAAGGCGTCCTTTGCGGCCAAGGAAGGCCACACGAGCATCTTCCAGTTCCTGCAAAGACAAAGCCTGACTCAGTTCTGTTTCAAGAGCTGGAATCAGGCTTTCAAGTTCGTCGAGAAGAGTCATAGATATATCCACTTAGCTCAACAATATTATGTATGAATAGCGAGTATGCAAGGATTTTCCACGGGCACATCGCCATAAGGCATAATGAAGTCGTGCTCTTGGCCTTCCTGTCACGGAAGGATTGCAGAAACAGGCTTTGCACATTGTGCGTAGCCAGAAAATCATCATAGAAGTGACGGGCCCCCACATGGAGACCCGTCACTAAAAAACAGAACTATCCGGAAAGACTAGCCCAACTTGGACTTAACAAGTTCCGCAATTGCTGCGAAATCTGCCTTTTCACGGACGGCAAGGTCGGCCAAAACCTTACGATTGAGTTCGATGCCAGCGAGGCCCAGGCCATAGATAAACTTGCTGTAGGAAAGACCGTTGAGGCGAGCTGCGGCGTTGATGCGGATAATCCACAACTTACGGAATTCGCGCTTCTTAACCTTACGGTCACGGTAAGCGTATACGAACGAACGTTCGACAGCTTCACGAGCGGTGCGGTACAAACGGCTACGGCCACTGCGGAAGCCTTTTGCCAAAGTCAAATACTTTTTGTGACGCCTGTGGGTGGCGAAACCTCTCTTTACGCGCATGGATATATCCTCCACTGCTATACTTCGCGAGGCGAGAGACCGTGCCAGCGAAGTTATGCATAAAAATTTTTGTAAAATAATACCAGAGACTAGAGTTTGCAATCAGCGTGCATTTTGGTGACGTTCTGGTGACTATGTTTGGCCATACAAGGCCATGGAGCAAAAAAGCACCACTCCAACATCACAAGAATATGGCCAACGTGGTAAGGTCTTGGTTCCACTATGGCCCGTCTACACGCCGTGAAATCTCTAGGCGTAAGGCATCATGCGGCGAACGGCCTTCTCGTTAGTAGAGTCCACGATAGCGGACTGACCGAGATTCATCTTGCGCTTTGCAGCCTTCTTGGTGAGGATGTGGCGCAGATTTTGCTTACGGCGACGGAACTTGCCGCTACCGGTGACGGAGAACCGCTTAGCAGCGCAACGTCTGGTCTTCATCTTAGGCATTGTATACTCCTTCCGTTATGCACAAAAAACACCCTACAGCTGGTATTTTTTGCTTAAATCCCTAACACATACAAACACAATGTTCATATACTATAAGGACATAGGACATTGTAAGTTCTCATGGAATGCATAAAGGCACCCATGAAAGCGGCCATCATACAATAATCATACGATTATACTGACAAGCCACTCTATCATTATATGGATACCGCAAGAGCAATACCCAAAATCCTCAAGCCACAGTCATAGACCATAGCGGAAGAGGAATAATGCGCTAAAAAAGCTTCGGACGCAAGTCAAAAGAAGCCCTTTACGTCATTTTGTCTCATAAAAAAACATCATGACGCAAAGACCACGCGATTTGCGGCGAACCTTAAGCTCAAGTTAGACCGTAATGGTCCCGTGCTTATTTCTTTGGAAGCGGCACAAGCATCATCTGGAGCGTACGGCCTTCGGCGCGTGCTTCCTGATCCACTTTAGCTACGTCCTTGGTATCTTCGATGAAGCGGCCCAAAATAGTGAGGCCACGATCCTTGTGGACGATTTCGCGGCCACGGAAGAATACCGTTACTTTGCAACGGTCGCCATCTTCGAGGAAGCGGCGAACATGCTTGAGCTTGGTTTGGTAATCGTGTTCGTCGGTCTTAGGACGAACTTTGATTTCCTTAATTTGTACAACAGTTTGGCGCTTTTTAGCTTCTTGCTTTTTCTTCTGCTGTTCGTACTTAAACTTACCATAGTCCATAATCTTACAGACTGGTGGATCAGCAGTAGCGGCAACTTCTACAAGGTCACAGCCTTTTTCCTTAGCAAGGGCAATGGCGTCATTGCGGGCAACAATGCCCAGCTGCTCGCCTTCAGCACCAATAAGACGCACGTCACGTGCGCGAATCTGTTCGTTGCGGCGTACACCATCTTGTGGCACATCGCGACGCATCCGAGTGTTAGGAGAAGCTATAGCTCATCCCTCCGAGTTTGAAAGGTTCTTGACAGTCCGCTTTCAGCAGTTCAACCACCTCATCCAAAGTCTTGACGCCGAGGTTCTCACCAGTGCGCAAACGTACGTTCACACTCTTTGCTTCGACCTCTTTGTCGCCAACAACAAGGATATACGGGATTTTTTCAAGCTGAGCTTCGCGGACTTTATAGCCCAATTTTTCATTGCGCGTATCAGCTTCTACACGGATACCAGCCGCAGCCAAGGCTTCGCGAGCCTCTTCAGCAAAAGGCTTTTGGGCATCTGTAACAGTAAGCAAGCGCGCTTGAACCGGTGCAAGCCACGTTGGGAAAGCACCAGCGTATTGCTCAATAAGCACACCAATGAAGCGTTCAATGGAGCCCAGAATTGCACGGTGCACCATAACTGGACGGTGTTTTTCGCCGTCTTGGCCAACATAGGTCAAGTCAAAGCGTTCTGGCAAGGTAAAGTCGCACTGAATGGTGGAACATTGCCACTCACGGCCAATGCAGTCCATGAGCCGAACGTCAATCTTCGGACCATAGAAAGCACCATCGCCTTCATTGATGGTATAAGGAACGTCAGCCGCTTCCACAGCCTTAATCAAGGCATTGGTCGCCAAATCCCATGCCTCATCAGAGCCAATGGATTTTTCAGGACGCGTGGAAACTGCTACCTTATAATCAAAGCCAAACAGGCCCATAAGGTCACGCACAAGCTTGATAATAAAAACAATTTCATCTTCAAGCTGGTCTGGACGGCAAATATGGTGTGCGTCGTCCTGCGTAAATTGGCGTACGCGCAAAAGGCCATGCAGAGCACCAGACATTTCGTGGCGGTGCACAACACCAAGCTCAAAAAGACGCTTTGGCAAATCGCGGTAACTGCGCAATTGGCTACGATAAATAATCATGTGCGAGAGGCAGTTCATAGGCTTGACGCCATATGCATTTTCATCGATCTCGGTGAAATACATATTCTCGCGGTAATTGTCGTAGTGGCCAGACTTTTCCCACAATTCACGACGCAAAAGCTGTGGACCCTGAACAATGTCATACTGACGCTTCAGGTGCTCTTTACGCAAGAAGTCCTCGAGAATGGTACGAATCAGCATACCCTTAGCATGCCAGAACACCATACCTGGTGCCACATCATCGTGGAACGAGAACAAATCAAGTTGTGGGCCAAGCTTACGGTGGTCGCGACGCTTTGCTTCTTCCAGTCTTTGCAAATGCTCTTTGAGCGCCTTAGCATCTGCAAAAGCAGTGCCATAAATACGCGAAAGCATTTGATTTTTTTCACTACCACGCCAATAAGCGCCAGCAACAGACATAAGCTTCACAGCTTTAGCAAAGCCAGTATGCGCCATGTGTGGTCCGCGGCAAAGATCAAGGAAGTCGCCACAGCGATACAAGGAAACTGTCTCATTAGGTAAATCGCTGATGAGTTCAGCCTTGTACGTTTCGCCCATGCCACTGAATAATGCAATAGCTTCATCGCGGCCCATTTCGCTACGCTCAAATGGCGTTGCAGAAGCTACGATGCGCTGCATTTCAGCTTCAATGGCATCAAAATCTTCTGGAGTAAATGCTCGTGCAGCGTCAAAGTCATAATAAAAGCCGCTATCAATGGCAGGGCCAATAGTAACTTTAACATCGGGGAAAAGACGCTTCACAGCGGCGGCCATGATGTGTGCCGTGGAGTGACGCAAGATTTCAAGCCCTTCAGGCATGTCCGCAGTAATAGGCTCAATGGTCGCGCCCTCAACTACAGCAGTAGTAAGGTCAACCAAGTCCTCATTCATACGACAAGCAAGAACACTCTTAAACTTCTTACCGCTTAAGACAGCCTTCAAAGCGTCTGCGCAAGAAGCACCTACTTCTACGTCAATGTTCTGATTTTCCTCAGATACATTCTTAATGGACACGTTCACGCCGCACTCTCCTCAAAGAATAAAAAATATAAAAGAGGCCTACTAAAAGCCAAACATACGATAAAAAGAAAGGGAGGTAAATCCTCCCTTTCTGTTGTCTGCGGTGTGGTAGGAACGAGCAGCTTTGAACTGCTGACCCCTTCCATGTCAAGGAAGTGCTCTACCCCTGAGCTACGCTCCTACACCGTTGCGGCGAAGAGTGTTCTAATGGAAAAAGGGGGAGGACGTCAAGGTTTTTTTTGTTTTTTTTTGGATTATTGGTGGACGGGGGAGCCCATTTTTGGAAAAAGGGGCTCCCCCTTCCACCAAACCCCCATCCCCCTCACCAAAAATTTTTTATTTGTGGATGAAGGAACGTTTTTTTGGAGTACATCGCGGCCACCTGGATGGTTAGGATATATACTAATCAAGGCTTGCCAAAAGCTCATATCAGCCTCATTATAGTGTCACTCTAAAAAAAAGGACAACGCCATGCGCGATATTATAGAAATTCATGAAGATCGTTGTAACGGTTGTGGTCTCTGCGTCCTCGACTGCGCAGAAGGGGCCATCGAAATCATTAACGGAAAAGCAAAGCTCGTGACCGATAGCTTTTGCGACGGACTCGGTGCCTGCTTAAGTGCCTGTCCACAAGATGCCCTGCGCATCATCAAACGCGAAGCCGTGCCCTTCGACGAAGAAGCTGCCATGGAACACGTACGTAAGCGTGATGCTGGGCTCACAAAAACTGGTCAACATGAAGAGAACCACAAAGGCTGTATGGGTACGCAAGTTCATGCCGCGCAAATTCATGTGAGTAAGGAGATGAGTGAAGGCAAGAAAATCGGTTATAATGCGGCCTGTGAAATCCCCACAAGTTCAGGTCAATGGCCGCTGAAAATCCGCCTCGTGCCTGCCAACGCACCCTTCTTACAAGGGGCTCATGTGCTCGTGGCCGCAGACTGCGCAGCCTTCGCCTGTCCGTCTTTCCATGGGCAGTATGGCAAAGGCAAGGTCATTCTCATCGGTTGCCCAAAATTCGACGACGTCAATGCCTATGTGGAACGCCTTGCTGATGTCCTAAAACATGGGAATATTGCATCACTCACCGTGGCACGCATGGAAGTCCCTTGTTGCAGTGGTCTAGCCAACGCGGTACACAAAGCCTATGCCATGGCTGATGTCAAACAGGACGCTGTGCCGCTGACCATCATCACCCTTGACCGCTTAGGACAAAAGGTTGAAAATGCAGGTGGCCTTGGTCTCACCATGAAAACCCCATTCTAAGAACACGTCCATCAATATATAAGGATAGTCTATGCAATTTTCCAACGAAGTCGCTCAGCGTGTAGAAGAGCTCTTACGCGACCAGTTACGCGAGCTTGGCGTGGACCCCACCACCCTACCGCCCCACGAAATTTCCACCAACATGAACTGCGATGTCTGGCCAGACAAGACCATGGTCTATAGCTGGAAGGAAGTCCCCATTTTAAGGGTCACACCTGAGCAAAAGGACGATGGCTCTGTTTCGTGGCGCATGTTTACTGGTGAGGAAGTAGAAGGTAGCTTGCAGTAAAAAAAGACACATTGAGGCACAAGCTCTACACTTGACTATATACCCAAAGCGGATATATCTTATTTTCACAGACTAAGGAGTTCAACTTGCAAGAGAATCAAAAAGAACTCTGGGAAGTAACAATAACAGGAAAAGCTCGAAAGCAAAAAGAAAAGCTCCCTTTAGACATTCAAGATGCTCTATACTTTTTACTAGCTGAGCTACAACAATTCGGCCCAGAACAAAAAACATGGCATCATTACGGCAAGCTTGTAGGAAAGCACGACATATTTCATTGCCATTTGAATAAAGGTAGGCCGCGCTATGTAGCTGTATGGAAAGTCACTGAGCGAACAGCAAAACTGATGGAGATTCGATATGTTGGCACGCATGAAAATGCAGACTACAGGCGCATTAACTGAGATTTGCCTTACAATTCCAAGTAGTGAGGCAGAGCATTTTTGCAAAACCATTGAAAGCCTTTTGGCGCTTGCAAAGCTAGTTCCCCAAAATTCGCCTATAGTAGAAGACACGCAAACAGAACAAGAAAACCAAATGAGCCAACTTGGCGATGGAGTTTGTTCTGTTGAGGAGCTTTTCCCCAACGCTTCCCCTGCCATGGCCCTGCGTGGTTTACGTGTTCGCGAAGGAATTACACAAAAACAGCTTGCAGACTGTTTAGGTATTTCCCAAACACGTGTTTCGGAACTTGAAACAGGTGCGCGTGCCATATCTCTTGCCATGGCAAAACGTATTGCTGAGGCATATAAGACTTCATATAAGATTTTTTTATGACTAGATGTTGAGGAAAACACCCTTCTGCCTAATTCTATACAAAAAAGCCTACGTTCCCCAAAAAGGAAACGTAGGCTTTTTCTTTTCAAACTCTTCGCTCTTCCACAGGTACTTACAAAGTCACAGCGCGTGCAAGGCGAGCGAGGCTTTCAGCTTTACCAAGACCACCCATGATATCTGGCAGACCGGGACCACCGAGAGCACCAACGAGGGCAACGCGCATAGCAGGTCCGATTTGCTTGAATTTCAAGCCATTGTCTTCGACATAGGCGTGCAAGGCATGCTCTGCGGCTTCGCGATTGAAGTCAGCGTCAGCAATGGCGGTAAGGCGTTCAGCGATGCCAGCAACGTGGGTGCGGCCTTCTTCGGTGAGCCCTTTTTTGACGGCGGCTTCAGTGTATTCCAAGGTCGCAGCGTCCACAAGCATGAAGCGCATAGCTTCTGCTAAGTCCACGAGATTGTTGGCACGTTCGCGGAAGAGCGGAATAAGAGTAGCAAGCTTTTCTGGGCTCACGTCAAAACCGAGCTTCGCAACGAAAGGTACAGTCAGAGCGACCAACTCATCTATGGGCGTTTCACGCATGTAGTGGCCATTGAGCCACGCGAGCTTGTCTGGGTCAAAGCCAGCTGCTGAGCTGTTCAGGTGCTCGGTGCTGAACTTTTCGATAAGCTCCTGCAATGCAAAGATTTCTTGGTCGCCATGAGACCAACCAAGACGCACAAGATAGTTCACCAAAGCTTGTGGCAAGAGGCCATACTCTTCGTATTCGATAACAGCTTTGGCACCATGACGCTTGGAAAGCTTCTTGCGGTCTGGGCCCAAAATCATAGGCACGTGGCCAAACTTTGGCAATTCAAGGCCAAGTGCTTGGTAAATGAGGATTTGCTTTGGCGTATTGGAAACGTGGTCATCGCCGCGCAAGACATGGGTGACGCCCATAGTCGCATCGTCCACAACAACGGCCAAGTTATAAGTAGGCGTGCCGTCGCTACGACGAATAATCATGTCGTCAAGCTCTGCTGCGTCAATGGCGATGGGGCCTTTAACAAGGTCATCCCACACAACACGGCCCGATGCTGGAGCCTTCAGGCGCACAACACGGCCCTCACCAGCTTCAAGACCACGGGCACGGCACTTACCATTATAGCAAGGTCTGAGGCCCTTTTCACGGGCTTCTTCGCGCATGGCTTCAACTTCTTCAGCTGAGCATTCGCACCAGTAAGCGTGGCCCGTTTCAAGCATTTTGTCGATATATTCGTTATAAATATCAAAGCGTTGGCTCTGGTATACAAGTTCACCATCCCAATCAAGGCCAAGCCATTTCATGGAGGCTAAGATGGAATCGGTGTATTCTTGCTTAGAGCGCTCTTGGTCTGTGTCTTCGATACGGAGCACAAATTCACCGCCAAAACGGCGAGCCAACAGCCAGCTAAAAATAGCGGTACGCGCACCACCAATGTGCAAGTGACCCGTTGGGCTTGGGGCAAAGCGAGTGACAACTTTTGACATGTGCAAACTCCAGAAAAGAATATGTAAAGAAGGCGTGATGCAAAACGAATACGCCACAAAACAGGACATGGAAAAATGTGCGAGCAGAATGTGCTCGTTACGGAGATGCTTTTACGTTCAATGGGCCTTGTGTGTCAAATGGAGATAGGGAACGAGATGGACAAAAGCATCATCTACTCTCAATAAAAATGGTCCTCGTCACCATTATATATGGCGGCAAGGACCGTTGTCTTATTTGATATGGAGCTCGACAAGTGGCGTCATAATGTCTAAAGACTCCGTGGGGCAAGCCTTCTGTAAAGGAGGTAGGCCTATGGAGCAGATCCTCATAGATTTGATACACTCCGTGTTTGTTGACTCGCTTAGCGAAATCATCAGCATGGGTATAGTCAGTCTTTTCTATGCACTCTTTGTTAAGAAGCACAAATAGCTGATTACAAGGGTTTAGCCCCACAGGAAGTGTCTACGCGTTTCCTGCAGGGCTAAAAAACTGTGATCCAAGACATCACAGGGGACTTTATTTAAAGGGCCCCAAGGAACCGTAGTGTTAGCGCACTGCGGTTCCTTCTTTTTTATGATAAGCAGTCGCGAAAAAAAAAGCAAGGGGATATGGCTCCCGATTTTTCTACGCTTGGTGACGGCTATTCACCCAAGATAGTGACCCTATCCTTCCGCACAAATCCCACAGGATAATAACTTTGCTTGGCGTGGCGAAGTCCTTCGTCGCCAAGGTCTTGCTCACGATTCACGAACTGAAAAGGCTGGCCCTCATGGCGGATAAATTCCGCATTGATGGCTTGGTACACGCCGCTATACTGGCCATGACCTTTCTCAAAGTGGACCACAAGGGTCTCATCATCCAAAGCTTCACCCACGGTATAGGCGGCCATTTTGCCGTTAATATAGAGCGAGCCGCCAATAAGATTTGGGATGCGGTCCCATTCCTCAAGGACACGCACAACAGCTTCATTCTCGGCAAGCAGCGATTCAGATTCAGCACATTCACGCCACAGGCACCAATCTTGCTGCATGTCGAGCACATCCTCGATACAGTCTGGCGTCATAGGTCGATAGTCGAGACCATATTGTTTGATGAAGCGGTTCACGTGGTTCTTTTTGCGATGAAAGCGATTACCTTTGAGCTCGGCAAGGTCCGTGGCGGTATAAAGGTAGTCCCATTGTCCTTGGCTTTCCTCAACTTGAAGTCGGTCACCAAAGACATCACGCCAGATGGTGATGAGCTCATCAGGCACGCGGACAAAGGATACGCCCTTTTTGAAAAGCGGAATATTGAGCCAGTCGGTTTCGTGCCATGGACCAACAGGAGCCCAGTAAAACTCGGTGGGCACTGTCTGGCATAACCAACAAAGCCCATGCTCGAAACGCCATTGCATGCCATATTGCTCAGCCCAGCCCCAAAGATTGGCAAAGGTGTAGTCCGATGCGCGTCTTGGCGTATGCTCGAAATATGTTAAGTACGCAGCCATAGCATCCATAGAAATGGGATGGAAATGGGGCAATGCTATGTAATTTTCTGATGGTTTAGGACTAGTATAATCTATATTCATGATAAATGCCTTTTACAAGGAACGATTTTTATGCTTTGCGCTGGCCATGCTGTACTTAGTCCAGTCTTTGTAGTGGAACATCCACAGCATGGTGGTGGATTGGAGCACTTGTGAGATGAGCATGGCAATGAAAACGCCCTCCACATCCTTCCATAATATATGACCAAGGAACCAAGCACAAGGCAAACGGATAAACCATGTGGCAGAAGTATAGACCATGAAGGTATATATGGTGGCTCCAGCGCCTGTCATAATACCACTTAAGGTCATACTGGCAATGGTAAAGGGTATGGTGAGTAAATTAATATACAAATATCGCACGGTGACCGCTGTAACTGCTGGGTCGGGGGCTAGGAAGGCAGAAATTTCAGGGACCCATGGCCACATGCAGGCAGCAAAAACCGTCATGGATGACACGCCCACAAGCAAGATGCGCAAGCCCACGCGCTTAGCCTCAAGCTTTTGCTCCGCGCCAAGAAAATGACCAACAAGGATGCTTGCGGTCATACTGAAAGCCATAGCTGGTAAAAAGAGTAAGGATTCTATGCGCATACCAGCTGTGAGGCCAGCAAGTGCTACTACGCTATCAGCTGGTTTTGGCAGGGAACCCACAATGGCAAAGAGCACTAGATAGCCAGATTGCCACATGACTTGCATGCCAGCTGCTGGCATAGCCACTTTGATGAGGTATGGCGCACCAGACCGCACCCACCGCCACGGCAAAAGGAAGGAACAATCCTTTAAGCTGCAGCGGTACAGCATGGCTATATTGAAGATGGCTCCAGCTGTGAGGGAGAAGAACGTGGACCACGCAACACCAGCAAAACCATAGTTGGGCAAGCCCCAAAGGCCAAGACCAAAGCCAAGGCTTGACGTGGCATTGATAGCACAAATGAGCACCATAGTACACAGCGGCGACATGACCCGTTTGCTTGCGCGGAAAGCTGCATTGCTCACTGTCACAAGGTAATTGGCTGGCAAGGCGAGCAAGTAGACCGCCCAAAAATATACCGCCACAGGCAAGATATCCTCAGGAACCATAAGCAGACGCAAAAACGGTTCGCGAAACAGTAAACCGATACTTGCGATAATGAGCCCTGCCGCAAAGCCAGCATACGTGATGAGCAAGATATACCGTCTAGCCCTTTGGTATTTGCAAGCTCCAAGGGCTTGGCTGATGGACGCCACAGCACCACTAGCCATGGCTGTGGCCACAACGAGCAAAAAGAACATGCACTGAGTCACGATGCCGAAAGAAGCTTGCACATTGGCATCGATGCGCCCTGCTACCCATACGTCTGTAAAGCCTATAAGAAAATGAAAAAGCATCATAAGCATTTGCGGCCATGTGAGTCGCCAAATGCTGCGCAAAGATGTGTCTTGAGGCTCGTTTATCTTGTCTGTTGTCATGCTACTTCTACGTGGATTTGAGGGGCCATGTCTGTCTTGTGTTTTAGTCAACGAATGATGTCCTTGGAGCCCACAGGTGGCGTCGTTATGGCATTGGCACGACATTGATACAGTATTGGTGTACATTGTATGCATGATTACTTTCCTTTGCGGTCCCATGTTTGCTTGCCTAGGCTCGCTTTGGACCGTAAAGTCTTTGTATCAGAAAACCGATTTTGCATACATGAAAAAGATGGCTCATAGGCTAGACATTTTTTCATGCATCCAAAAGAAATCCTCGTGGGAGGCATCATGCGCATACAAAATCATAGCCCATATGGACAGCAAGGCGAGTTTACTGGCAGTTTACGCAGTTCTAAGGATGAGATGATGGCCACGCTTGCGGCGTCGGGTCTGGCCTCCGGTCTTGTATCCGATTTGACGTTGGGCCTCATGTCCGATTTAACACAATCGCTCCACCATGATGACCTTGCGCGTTATGCACGTCTATGTCAGGCTGCCGAAAACGTGGGCCTTGTGCCGCATGCCCAGCCAAAAGCACATATGGTTCGCGACTTTACACAATGGTTTCATGGCTGGCTAGTGCAAAATGAGGAGCTCATGTATCGACAAGAGAAAGCTCAAGCTCTGTACAATGCCTTGACAGCGCAGCCCATCATCATGGGACCTGCTGCTGGTAATGTGGGTGGGGATGGTGTTGGTGAGGTTAATGGTGACGTTAGGGATGAGGCAAGGCATGCCCTTGTACCTGTGCCATCGTATATGCCCGTTTGTTGTGGTGATGACTAGCCGTAAAGCCCGTGCCGCTTGGTTCGGGTTTTTTTGTGCCCAAAAATAGTTAAGGCTCCACTTTCAGCACGCGGGACGAATCGCATGATGAAAGTGGAGCCTAACGCACAGGTTGGCAATCCTGCACGGGTGCTCACAAGGTATAGCACTTCACAATGAAGCTGATTTTACGCTTTAGGCGGTAAAACGCAAAGAATACAACGCTATACAAAATGAGCGTCAAGCACGCAGCACGGCATGACTGGGATCGATTTGATTATCGGGAAACGCCGTGCTGTGTACTTTGAAATTCGTTATTTTATGTAAGCTCTTACCCTCTCCACCCATGTGGCCGAAAATGGCGTACGAAGAGCTCAACTCCATCCACAAATAAAAAGTTTAGAAGGATGGAGGGGG
>JAWXUA010000019.1:0-27768 GCA_044433065.1 Pseudomonadota bacterium | reverse complement strand
GCTAAGACTTGTGGCATAATAATAAGAAGAAGTGACGCCGTTGGGCTCTTAAGCCTCCCTCTTGAGGGAGGTGTCGAGCGCAGCGAGACGGAGGGAGTCTGCCTTTCGTTATCTTGCCTTTTACTTTTCTAACCAAAGGTAAACCTTTTCTATGCATTTCCAGTTACGACAACACTTTTTGCATAGTAAATTTTCAATATGTCACATAAAACACTTGTATTTTGATACTTATATATGCTTTTCGTATAGTAAATAAGACATTTTACTATATGACTCTCTCTCTCTCTCTCTCTCTCTCTCTCTCTCTCTCTTATAAATGGGAGTAATATATTTTTTAATTATTATAGTCATAAAAAGAAGGAAGATATGCATTGTAAATAGTAATTATAATTTTTTTTAATATTTTACTGTAGGCCACTTCATATGCTGAGGCGTGTCCTTGGCATGTAAAATAATTTGAGTGCACAACCAATGTTTGCCCATCCACTTCGTTATAGTCATGATTTTTTCAAAGAGTGAACGATGCAATCGGGACCAGAAATTCCGCAAGTATACATTGTTTTGTTAGCCTGATATGCTAACGATAACTTTTGAAGAAAATGTTCTAACTACGTTTTATATTAGGAGAAAAGACATGATTATGACTAAAAATGCTGTGGGCAACTTGATAGCTCGATACAAAACTGTTTTGCAAAATTGTTCTTTGATGAATGCGTTTGGTTCCTTGGCCGCGGCTGTTGTTTTGTCTGGCACTGTTGTGCTTGGTGGCGCGAGTGGTGCTTTGGCGGCGAGCCGTGTTGATACTTTGACAGTGGATACGACGTATGAGGATGTCACTTTTCAGGACTATGTGACTTACGGTCATGGTGGTGTACTATTAAACAGCGCAACTCTTACATTAAATGGAACTATATTTGATAACAATAAGGTAGTCAGTACCTCATACTATGGCGGTGTTATATGTAATGTAAGTGTCTTAAATATTGATGGAGCTACATTTACAAATAATTCGTCAGAACTTTGGGGTGGTGCTATTTTTAATCAGGCATCAGGTACAGAGAGTTTTATCTCTAATTCACTCTTTTCTAATAATACGGCCCTTAATAGTAGTACTGTTAGTGCTCAAAAAGGCCGTGGTGGTGCCATTTTCGTGGACAAAGGAAACATAACAATTGAAAATACAACTTTTGATGACAACCATGCATACTATGCAGGTGGAGCAATTACCTCCAATACTAATCGTTCCAATGTTGTTACTCTTATAGATTGCACCTTTACTAAGAATACAGCGGGCGATAATGATACTAATGCTGGCGGTGGTGCTATTGCTATTTATTCTGATAGCACTATCTCTGGGACGCTCTTTGAGGAGAATGAAACATCGGGCTATGGCGGTGCAGTTTTTGCTGGTGGTTGGGCGCGTATAGATCTTTCTGATTCTGTGTTTACTGGTAATATAGCAAATTTAGGTGGTGCCATTGCAACAACCCCTGGAGGAGTTGAAGGGGCCCAGTCTTTAGAGATTTCGTCTTCAACGTTTACAGACAATTACGCAACGACTAGTGGTGGTGCGATTTATAATACTTTTAGTTTAGGTTCTACAAACACAACTATTACTGACTGCACCTTTACCAATAATATTGCAGGAGAAAATGGTGGTGCGATACACAATGCGTATTATAATGATAATGGTCGAGGCACCATCGACTTTTACGGTACCAACATCTTCTCTGGCAACACAGCAGCTGGCGCACTTAACGACATTTACAACGAAAACATCATCAACGTCTACGACAGCCTAACCCTCGACGGCGGTATCACTGGCAACGGTACAACAAACTTTATGGAAGGCTCCACCCTCACAGTTGGCACGGCTACAGTCATCGCCCAAGACACCGTCAACGTTGAAGCCGGCGCAAGTCTTTCCATGACCAAGGCTGGCACGATTGAGATTAGTAATGTGACCTTTGATAGCGTTTCGTCTGAAGCTTCCGCTTGGGGTTGGGATGGTACAGCGTGTGATGCGAGCCTCGACACCCTCGACATTGGCCTCTTGAAAGCTGATGTGTTCACCTATACTGACGGTGTCTACACCCTCACGACCGTTGTTGACTCCGGTGCCATCGCCGAAGCTTTGGGTAGCTCGTCTTCATCTGAGTCGGCTGATTTTGTGGCAAGTGCTCTGACCAATGCTAGCGAAGAAACCGCAGCGCTTATCACCAAAGTTGCTACAGGCGAGAAGGGCGGCGAAGTGCTCGAAAGCATGGCCCAAGGCGCAACCGTTGCGGCCGTTGTACCTGGTCTTAGCAATGTGAATGCTGCCGCGACCACCAACATGGGTACCCGTACAAGCATCGTTCCACAATCCAAGGCCACTGCATCTTCCGAAACGTCCAACTGGCTGGCTATGAATGGCGACGGCGCAATCCTGCCTACGGCTGATGGCGGCAATATGGCCCATGGCTTCGGCATCTGGTTCATGCCCATGTACGGTCACACAAGTGCAGACGGTTTTAGCACTGGCGAAGGCAATTATGGCTATGACACGGACATCATGGGTGCAACCCTTGGCGCGGACTACACCTTTGCTAGCGACCTTCGCCTCGGCTTGGCCTTCAACGTTGGTCAAGGTAGCTCCACAAGCACAGGAGTTACTTCTGGCGAAAATGACTTCGACTACTATGGCGTAAGTGTCTATGGTGCCAAGCATTTTGACCAGTTTGGCCTGTCTTTCGACATGGGCTATACCGTGAGCGAAAACGAAACAATGCAAGAAGTTAGCGGTGATACACTTCTGGGCAACATTGATGCAGCCCTCTTCACCATCGGCGTGAAAGCTGAATACCTTGTGCCACTGGATGGCTTTAATGTGACCCCGTACGCTGGCCTTCGTTTCAATTATTACGATGTTGACGCCTACGACACCACCCACGCATCAGGCACGGTTGCCTTCCGCAATGAAAGCTCCGACAGCAGCGTGTGGGAAATCCCTGTGGGCGTGACCTTTGATACCACGACCCAAGTCGGCTCTTGGGACTTTACGCCTAGCTTGGCTCTCGGTGTGAAGTTTGCCGCTGGCGACCTTGATGCAGAGCAGAGCGTCAACTTTGGCAGCGACAGCGAAACCATTGTTTTTGCTAGCGAAGTTGCCGACGAAGTGACCTTCCAAGGCGGCATTGGCCTCGGTTTTGCCAAGGACGTTTGCAATGTAAGCCTCAACTACACCCTTGACCTTTCCGAAAATGTGGAAAGCCATGGGGTGAGCGTGAACTTGCGTTACGAATTCTAGAGTATGCCTGCAAACTGCTTCTTTTGCTTTCTGGCTTTGTCAGCTTGTTTTTTGCTCGGGTCATGTATGTCTAAATACACTCCCCTCCCAAAAAAAACTCGCTTCCTCCCAAAAAAAACTCGCTTCCTCCCAAAAAAAGCTCGTTTCCTCCCAAAAAAAGCTCGTTTCCTCGCTAGAAAACAAAATAATCGAGTTTGAAGACACACCCTAACTATATATAATTCAATGATAAAAAAGCCAGAGCTCGTCTTTTCGGATGAACTCTGGCTTTTGTTTTTGGCAAAGCACTCAATTAGAGCGTAATGCGTCCAAGTGGTTGCACAGATATTTCTGATGCAAGCTCTTGATACGAAAGGACTGCTGTTTCATAGAACTCTTGTTCAATCATTTTACGTAAAAATCTACGTATATCCATGGAGACCAAAAGTACAGCTTTGTTATTGCTACCTAATTCATGGCGTATATTGCGCATAATCTTTTCATGCGTATCTGGTGGCAATGCAAGATATGAACCAGATGCTGTTTGTCGCACGGAATCACGCATAATATCTTCCACTTCTGGATTGAAAATGTAGGCAGACAAAATATTCAAACCACCACTAAACTGATAGCTAATCTGTCTTTTGAGCGCAATACGTACATATTCTGCCAAAAGTACATTGTCCTTTTCTTTTGGTCCCCATTCAATCAATGTTTCAAGAATACAACGTAGATTACGAATAGATATATGCTCTTGTACTAAACGTTGGAAAATGTCTGCAATGCGTTGTACAGGCATGATACGTTGAACCTCACGCGCTAACTCTGCAAAGCGAGTTTCCATGTTCGTCAGCAAATACCGTGTCTCTTGCATGCCAATAAATTCAGATGCATGCCTTTTGAGAATGTATGATAAGTGTAGTGTGAGTATTTGTGGCAAGGTATAATAGCGTAAATTAGCTTTGATGAGCTTAGGTACAGCTGCTTCAGGCATCCATACAGATGGTATATTAGGCAAAAAGTTTTCACCTTGCTCAAATTGAAATCCCATCATGCGTAAATTCTTGGCTTGTTCAGCCACAAAGACCTTTTTATCTAGCAAATAGCCGCTACTTACAGGCACCTCATGCAATAATACACTATAACTATTGGGTGCTAGATGGGTCACAAAGCGCAAGTTGATGCCAGGAAAAGGGACGCCCATTTCATGATATAAGGCGTGCCTGATGCGTATGACTTCATCATTCAACTGCTTAACCGAGATGTTTTGCTGCACATCCTTATGTATATCCACGAGCAAAGGAATAGTAATGGAAAATTGCTCTTTATTGGACATGGGTCTCGGTGTTGTGGAGTCTGCACTAGCCGACATAACTTCTTTTAAGCGTTCATCTTCACTTGTATCTTCAGTTGCAGGCTTCTTTTTTGATATAGTTAATGTGTATCCAATAACAACTATGACAATACCCAAGACCAAAAATTGTACTTTTGGAAATCCAGGTATCATTGCAAATAAACAAATAAGAATACCAGCAAGAAGTAATGCCTTTGGCTGTGCAAAAAATTGGACGCCAATCTCTTTACCAAGCGGCTGCGCGCCATCCTTAGCAACACGAGTTACAACAATACCTGCTGTAATGGAAATAAGCATGGACGGAATTTGCGAAACAAGACCGTCACCAATGGTCAAAATACCATACAGTTGAAGAGCATCACCAGTGGATAATCCCTTTTGTAAATAACCAATGGCAACGCCACCAATGATATTGATAGCCGATACAATAAGACCTGCAATGGCATCACCTTTAACAAACTTCATGGCACCGTCCATGGCACCAAAAAGCTGGCTTTCTTGCGTCACCAAATCACGCCGACGCTTAGCCTCCTCCATGTCAATATTGCCAGCGCGCATGTCCGCATCAATGCTCATTTGCTTGCCAGGCATGGCGTCGAGGGTGAAACGCGCACCGACTTCAGCCACTCGCTCGGAACCTTTGGCAACCACGAGAAACTGCACGATGGTGAGGATGAGGAAGACTACAGCGCCTACAATAAAATTGCCACCAACCACGAAATTACCAAAAGTCTTAATGATTTCGCCGGCATTGCCACCAAGAAGGATGAGCCGCGTTGTACTGACGTTAAGTGCAAGCCGAAACAATGTTGTAAAGAGCAACATGGACGGAAAAACAGAAAAAGCCAATGCTGAAGGAATGTATGTTGCCAGCATAAGCATCATAAGTGAAATGGATAAGTTCAATGCAATGAGCGTATCAACTAGTGGTGTTGGCAATGGCAAAATCATAATGCTTATAACTGCCATGAGCAGGCCTGCAAGAATGATGTCGCCAAAGTCTGTGAGACGCGTAATGCCTGAACGTGCGGACTTTATAAAGTTTTGCATGGCTACTTTTCCAGTAAAATAGGTGTTGCTTCATTGAATATGGATGCTGTGCCATCTATACAATGCGTTGCGTTTTGGAGAAAATCTGTGGCTTCGTCTGCTTTGCCAAGCTGCCACAGTGCTGACGCATGTAAATGACGTGCCATAACTTGACGATGCGGACTGCGTTCGAGAACAAGCAACTGTTGCGTACACTCTAAAGCTTTTTCTGGATTGTTTATCTGAAGAAGACTTACAGCGTATTGACGTAGTACATTGACATTGTCTGGAGCAATACTATACAAAACACCCAAAACAGAGGATGCTTTGACATATTTTTCTTGCATCAACAATGTATATGTGAAAACAAGGAGCGTTTCTAAAATATTTTGTTTCATGGCTATCCTTGCACTAACATGGAACGATATACGTGTAGCGTGTCTTGTAAATCAGAATTTTCTTGAAGTACAGTAAGAGCACTTTGTAACGATGGGCTATGCATGTCTTCAGAAAGTGAAATGAAATACTCTTTGGCTTCACACATGTTTTTTGTGAACGTCGCAGGTATAAGTACGTCACGATGGATGATTTCTGGCTCTAAATACGCATGCAAGTTTTCTTCAATGGAAGGATTTTGCGTGTAATCAGAAAATATTGTTGACTGCGATGAAGGTGTTAGTTCTGTAGCATTGGGTAAAAAAGCACTGCCAACACCGTTGGAACTTGTTTCACCAGATGAAAATGGCAGTATATCTTCTATGCCGACCTGAAAATTAATAGTGGGCTGTGTTATTTTCATGGCTATTATATCCCATTATGCAATACGGTTATGTAGTCATATACTTTGAGTATGGTCTGTGGCGTGCTATCACTATGGCTAAGTACTGCTGTCATAATAATTTTATCTTGATGTGTGCCAACTCGAATGGGATATGCAGAGTATTTACTATCGCAGTGGGCAAGGGCATTCTCTAACTTATACATTTCAAACTGGGAAATAGGACGCGATACACTAACAAAGATGCCGTTTGCATAAGCATCTACAGTAAGTATATCATTGCCAATGGAAAAACTTGCAGTGTTTTGATCCTGTAAAACATAGTTATTGATGCCAAATAAAAGAGCCAATTCATGGATGACGTTACTAAAATTATTCATATAATGCCTCTTCTTTGGCTGTGAGATCTTCCATAAGGTTGCGGAATGAATCAATAATTTGTGTACGTATATCCAGCGAAGCAAAGAGCTTGTGCGGCATGTTTTGTACTAAGGCCATGCAACCTTGAGCTAGAGCCGCATCACGAATTGCTTGAGGACTTACTAAGAATGGCATTTTTACCTGTATGGTATCTTTTGTAACAAGGGGCAAGTCCTTTAACGCAAATACAGCTTGCATGATTTCTTTTGGATGTAGACTTGAGTCGCCATGCAATTTGTCAATTTGATCAAGCAAAGTGCATGTTGCATTATGAAAAGAAAGCAAATTTTGCATGATTGTAATGCCATCATTGATTTCTTTAAGCTGTTCCATATCCAATGAAGACTTTGTGGCAAGCATATCTGCACTTAACGCAGAGCCTAAAAAAGCAATAGCTCTTGGTAATTCATCTGGACCATATTTCTCTACTAATGAAAGTAATGTTTTCTCATAGCTATCATAATGTAGTATAGTATCTCTATAGAGTACACGCTTGCCTTCACTGCTTTCTATAAAGTCAGTGTCAACATGCGCTATATTATATCCTGCATAAATTGCAGCACCGTGCTCGCTTTCTATATCGCTAATGCATTGCGTAATAGTCTCTAATGCCTTGGCATCATCCTTGAATGCATCTTGTATCATGATAAGCGCACCATGTTGGTGGCTTGGATCTTTGAAGGTATTTTTTATCGCATCATTGAGCGTGTTTAAGGTAAAAGACTGTAAACCCTTAAGCTTTTTAATAATATTGACAAGATCTTCCTTGTTGAAATCGCCCATCTGGTCCAATATTTTTTGCACTTGGGCCAAAAGCTGTGCATTGCCACTATCATGGACACCGCGATCAGAAAGCTTTTTCTCTTCAGATTCTGCACTCTCACTGGCAGAAAACGTCATTTCTTCCGCAGCATCCAAGATTGAATTGGAGGGCAGACTTGTGACGTGCTCACCTTTAAACGAGCCAATTTGCTGGCTTTCGTTGTGGGCATCATGCTGACCATAAAGCAGTGTTGAGCCCAAGCCTTCAATGTGTTGTGGCACTAGCGACCTCCTGTAATCTCATAAACCCACTGCAAAACGTCAACAACTTGGTCGATTAATTCTGCAGGAATATAGTCAAATTCTTTACAATCATGAGCTAAACTGCGCGCCAAGTCAATATTGCGCATGATGGGGATACCTTCTTCCTCTGCAATTTCACGCATTTTCTTGGCCATGGCACCGTGACCAATGCCAACAACCATAGGCAAGGGCATTTGTTCTGCCTCATAGCGGATAGCTACAGCAATATGCGTCGGGTTTACAATAAGAGCTGTTGCTTTTCTTGTCTCTTGCAGCGTTGTACTTTGCGCCATTTCAATCTGTAATTGACGACGTTGCGACTTTACTAATGGGTCACCTTCCATTTCTTTATATTCGCGCTTTACTTCATCTTTGCTCATCATCAATTCTTTTTTATGCATTCGTAAAGCAATAAAGTAATCGACTGCTGCAACAATGCCAAAAACAAAGACGCATTTCAAAATGAGTATGAAAAATAATTTGCAAAAAAGAGCAAACTGTATCTCTACACCCAAAGGTGCAGCTTTTAAAAGAGATGGTATGAAATCTTTTATAGTAAAAAATAAAATGTGGCTTAATAGATATACCTTGATGACCGTTTTTGTGATTTCCACAAGGGCTTTTACAGAGATAACTTTTTTAAACCACTTCTTTGGGCTCAGATTTTCTAGCGATGGTTTTGCCGACTCAAAGGAGAAGAGAAAGCCAACTTGCATATGATGTGCCACGAGACCGCCAATAATCGTAGCTCCAATAATTGGTAAGGAGATAAAAATCAATAAGTCTATGGATAGTTGACTCATGATGCTAAGAGCTTCGCGAAATGGGAGCTGTATGGCCATGATTGCTGTGCTGTACGCGACCTGCATGTCCTCCATCATCATGTTCCACGTGGCCATGACTGCAATGGCTGTGAAGAGCAGGCCAAAGGTTGCGCCTAGGTCTGCAGTTTTGGCGACTTGTCCTTTTTTGCGCGCATCTCTTTGTTTTTTCTGGGTTCCTTCTTCAGTTTTTTCACTCATGGCCAATGCCTCGTAAAACGGCAAAAGTTGAGCCTAAGTCTTGGACATATAAGCGAAATTCACTGAACATGCCTTGAGCGTAAAGGAATAAAATGAAAAGGACCACGGCACTTTTAATAGGCATCGAGAGTGCAAAAACGTTCAGTTGTTGTGCAAATCTATTGATAATCCCGAGGCTAAAGTCAGTCAGGAAACACATCATCAGCATGGGAGCAGCCAACGACAATACAACGCTCATGTATTGACCTGCTTTTATGATGAAAAAATCAAGCATTTCATGGGATATGATTTGCGGTGTTGGCGAAAATACAGGCCAAATTCTGTAACTTTCATAGATTATATCTAAAAGTACAAGAAATGCTCCTGAGGTAAAGAAAAGCATGGCTACACTTTGAAATAGTAGTGATGCGTATGGGCTTAGTTGGTCTCCTGAAAGCGGGTCTGTTCCAACAGCTTGGCTAGCACCACGCTGATTATCAATGAGATATCCAACACTTTGTGCAGTCCAGAAAAGTAAGCTAAATACAAAACCAAGGAATATACCAATAAAAACTTCTTTTATGAGCAATAAAGCAAGGTCTAATGTAAAAGAAAGTTCACTTGGTATAGAGTTTATGTGCGCTGCAAAGATAGGTAATAGAAGCACAGCAATCAGTGAAAGTAGCGCTTGCTGTGGTATAACAGTTGTTCCCATGATGGGCATAGTGCGAAATATGGCAAAAATACGTACCATATAGCATAGAAATGCCAGCAAATACTGTGTTGTCGAACTCCAGTCCATTAGCGCACACAGTATGGGAACGTCGTGAAAATGTTGGTTGCATAGTTAAAAATTTCGCCACCAATCCACGATGCCAAAAGTATAATGGTAAACATAACCGCTGCAAGTTTGACGCCGAAACTCAAAGTTTGTTCTTGTAGCTGTGTAATAGCTTGGAAAAAACTTACAATAAGCCCAGAAAAGGATGCAACAATGATTGCAGGCATGGAAAGAACAAGCGGTAAATAGAGCGCTTGCATAGTAAATTCTAAAATTCCACTTGATTCTTCCATAATAATACCTTTGTCATTGGAATAAATGTTTACACTTTCTTGTGGAGGTCACTGTCTACTGCATAGTTATTGTATATACGAAACAATTAAACCTTCAATGAGTTCTGTCCAACCATTAAGTAAGACGAAAAGCAAAAGCTTGAATGGTAAAGAGATTGTCATAGGTGATACCATCATCATGCCAAGTGCTAGAAGAATGTTGGATACAATAATATCCACAATAATGAATGGTAAATAGAGCAAAAATGCTATTTCAAATGCACGTGTCAGCTCGCTCACTGCAAAAGAAGGAAGAATAATATAGAAGCTATCTCTTGTTATATGAAGAGCATTCTCTTCTTTCATAAGGCGTTGCGACAAGTCATAGAAGAATTCTGTATTTTCTGGCCTTGTGTTTCGTTGTAAAAAGTCTTTTAAAGGAGGAGAAATCTTTTCTACAGATGTGAACATTTCAGTAATGCTCATATCTTTTGAAAAAGACTGTTGATGGGCAAGTCTTTGCATATCCATACCAACATCAGTCATGATGAAAATAGTAAAGATGATTGCAAGACCATTTAAAAGCATTGTAGGTGGGACTTGTTGCACACCAAGTGCATTGCGAATAAGAGAAAATACAATGACAATTTTTAAATATGACGTTGCGGTCATAAGTAAAAATGGTGCCAATGAAAGCCCAAGAAGCCCTGCTATGACTAAAAATGGGTCGTAACTGCCCATTATCGTGCCTTTAATTCGACAATTTGGATGCCAATGCGTCCAGCAACGTCTACAAGTTTGCCTTTACCTATGGCTTGACCATTGACAAGCACTGTAATGGGGGCTGATGTATCGCAGTCTGTAATAAATACTTCACCAGCTTGTATTGCAGCTATTTTGCCCACGGTCATGTCTACAGTGCCAAGTGCAAATGCGACCTTAAGCGATAGGTCGTCAATGGATAATGGAGCTGTGGACTCATAATCTTGTGTAGTATTTTGTAAGATTTCGTCAGAATGCATAGTACTTCCTTGTATTGTCAATTTTGTCTGACAAAGTGTGCCATGAAAAAACGTTGTATCATCAAGTTTACACTGTATTTGTAGACCATCATACAGTGATGATGAAGCTAGTCGTCCTATAATACAGTCGTGAATTTGAAGTGACGATAGTTCTTTTGCTGTGAGTGCAAATGCATCGAGAATAGGCGTGCATGCAATGTGAATAGAATTAACATCACGTGATTGTGCTTTTTCTTGATGCCACCAAGTGCATAGAGATTGAATAGTCGATGATGAAGGTAAAAACTCTAAAAAAGCATGCAAAGTGTGTTCAGCATTGTTTAGAATAAAGTAAAAACCGTCCTTACATCTATATGACTTATCAGAAATATGTATGTCACTAATCACACATTGCTTGCCGATACGTCTTGAAAGCTCATCAATAACGGATTCAGAAAGAATTTTTAATGCCGTTGTAATGAGATTTTGTGGCATACTTTTGATGACACTTTTATCTAAAGAAGCATCATGTGGCAAAAGTATGTTGTAGTCGGTTAAAAGCACTGTAAAAGCTTCGCCATCGCAAAAGCCTTGAATACGGCATGTATATACTTGCTCGGTATATTGCAGACTAAAGCACGGTGATATAGTCCATGTACCACTGGATAATGGTAGTTCTACAATGTCACGACCAGTATACAATGCATTACTACATTTCATATAGTTGATATGCATGGGTTCAGGATAGCACGATATTATGGTATTCATATGCGTTCCTTACAGTCTCTTTTCTAAAAGTTCTTCAAATATATTACGTTGTTGGCGTGATCTGCCATCACCAGAACTATCATTACTTGCCTCTGCACCTTGGTGTACTATCTTGTGGTCTCCACTCTGTTGTGACGCATTAGGGTCCTTACAGGTGACGCCAATAGTAACAAGTCCCTCTTGTTTACTTTGTAGTATGTTGTGTAGAGAAGGTGCATGCTGTGATAGAAAGTTGGATGTTTCTTGTGCGCTTGTAACAAACTGTACTTCTAAATTCTTGCCGTCTAATTTTAACTGTATTTCAGTTTGCGCTAATATATCATTTTTAAGATGTATATGAATTTCTTTTGTACCATCAAGTTTTGACGCTGATACAAGAATGGTTTGACTTAATTTTTCCATAAGATCAACAGCATTCATCATAGAATTATTGCATGATACACTTTGTTCTTTGATACTATTGTTATTATCCTGTGTAGATGTTGCATTGTGTCTAGCCTGCGCTGAGAAAAGTGAGCTTTGGGCAAAGAGCGACGTGTCTTTGTCTTCCGATTGATGTAAAGTATTTGCGTCGCTATTAGTGTTTGTATTCTTTTGAACGTTAGACATCTTATTTTCAAATGCACTTTGATTTTCTTTCATCTTATCATTAAAAGAAATAGTGTTTGGTACTTGTGTATGATTTTCTCTGTATGATGGATTTTGCTTTGCTATTGCATTTGTTTGCATGGCATGTAAATGCTGATTGTCTATTTTATGCATGTAATATCCTTATATATGTATTTGAATAGATGCACATTTACAATTGCATACGTTTATTTACAAAGCTCACGTCTTCAAGTTCTTTTTCTTCACTAAGAATACGCATTGCAGCTTGGTTTTTATTCCATAAAGCTTGGTGCTCCTGTAATTTTTTCACATTTTTTATACAAATTAGATATACTTTTTGCAAACGTTCTGTCTCTCTTTCAGCTTCTTCACGTATTTTCTGGGCTTTAATAGCTTCATCTTGCAAGTATAATTCGTGACTTCGCAAGTCAGCAACATACGAGAAGAATTTCTGCAACTCTATTTGTGGCAGTGTGCTGCCTTGAATACGTGCAAAAGCTTTTTTTTCCATGTTTGGGCGTTCTAGTACATAATTTTTCCACTGTTGTTCTTTTTGTAATGCATCTATTTTGCATTGATTGAGATAGATTTTCTTTGCTTGTAAATTCTGTTGCGCTACAGTCTCCCTATGCTCACGCACGCGTATGAGTGAATGTAAAGGATACATGGTTACCGAACCATGCTTTGCAGTGCTGAAACAGTTTCATCAAATGGAAGCTGCTCATCAAGCCCTTGGCGCAAAAAGGCTGTAATTTCAGGCATCTTTTGAATTGCACGGTCGGCTTCTTTATCTACGCCACTTTTATATTCGCCAATTTGTAAGAGCAATTCGATTTCTTGATGCTTTGCCATCATGGCGCGCACAGCATTGGCTGCTTGTTTATGCTCTTTTGTCGTAATGGCGTTCATGACGCGGCTTACACTGGCGAGAACATCGATAGCAGGGTAATGGTTTGCAGCGGCTAATTTACGTGACAAAATGATATGCCCGTCGAGAATTGAGCGCGTTTCGTCGGCTATGGGTTCTGTCATGTCGTCGCCTTCAACCAAGACAGTATACAGTGCTGTGATGGAACCTTTGTCTGAATTTCCAGCACGTTCCATCAATTTTGGTAGGCTTGAGAAGACTGAAGGTGGAAAACCACGTCGAGTCGGCGGCTCTCCTGCGGCCAATCCTATTTCGCGTAAAGCGCGGCCAAAACGCGTCACGGAATCCATGAGCAACAAAACACTTTTGCCCTGATCACGGAAATATTCAGCGATGGCCGTGGCCACATACGAGGCTTTTAAGCGTTCCATGGCCGATCTGTCCGATGTGGCTACAACGAGGACGGCCTTTTTCATACCATCCTTACCAAGGTCATGTTCAATAAATTCACGTACTTCGCGGCCACGCTCGCCAATTAAAGCAAGGACGGTCACATCCACAGAGGCGCCCTTTGTAAGCGATGAAAGCAGTGTACTTTTACCGCCACCAGCAGCGGCAAAAATCCCCATGCGCTGCCCTTCACCACAGGTAAGCATGCCGTCAAGTACCCGTAATCCAAGGGAAACTGGCTTGTCTATGATACGCCGCTTCATGGGATTAGGCGGATCGGCATACACAGGATAGTGACACTCGGGAATAATGTCAGGGCCACCATCAATGGGTCGGCCAAGTCCATCAAGGACGCGCCCAAGCAGAGAGGGTCCTACGGAGACTTTATGGACATCGCCCGATGGAATGACCTCTGTGCTGGCTGAAATACCTTGGATATCGTCGAGGGGCGTTAAAAGGGCAGCATCTTCAGCAAAACCAACCACTTCCGCTTGGATAGTCGCGCCATCCCATGGGCAGCGTAAGGTGCACAGCTCGCCAATTTTTACACCAGGAACAATGGCTTTAATGATAGTGCCCACAACTTGTATGACGCGACCACGCACATCAACAGGTGATATGTTTTTCAGCGCTGTTGTGAGCATTGTTGGAATGTAATCAAGACTCATGTTTATGCCTTTGAACCAAGGTTTTTCATGAGTGCGCGCTCTATATTTTGAAGCTGTGTGCTGAGTGTTGCATCAATGACACCTAATTCTGTTTCAAGAACACATGCATCAAACTGTAATCTTTTATCAGAAAAAAGCTTTATGGAAGAATGAGAAGCAATTTGCATGCTATCTAAGGCTTGCCGTGCATATACTTCATTGTCAGGATGCACGCGCAAAGTGACATTATGCTGATTTCGTACATATACTATGGCGCGTTTAATAGTGTTTACAACACGCTCTTGCGGTGGCATTTCGTCTAGTATTTTATTTAATGCTTCCATAACAAGTTCTACAACAGAAGACTCAATCTTTTCTAAATAGGTAATGCGCTCTGCCATAAGGTCGAGCATCTGTTCAGCAATCTCTTCTTTGCCTTGATTGATGCCATCAGTATAGCCACGTACGCGTTGACTTTCATATAAGTCTTTAGCTTCGTCTTCAATTGTACGTGCTTTTGTATGCGCTTCAGAAATAATATTGTTTGCATGAATGAGCTGTACATACGCTTTATGGGGTACAATGCATGGAGTATCTGGAAGGGTAAAACCACTATCTTTATTTATATAATATTTTTCCATGATGGCTCAACTTTTTCATACGTTATTTGAAGTAGTAATTTTTGTAATAAGACACGTTGTTCTTCAGATAATAAAGGACATGCAGTATACGATGATTGTGGTAACATCATTTTAACGTGTTCCTGCAATGACAACGGGATGCTTTGTAGACAAAAACCTACAATACATCGTGCTGTATAGTCTATGAGTGGACTAATGGCTATGTCTTTGTCTTGAGGCTGGAAATATGACGTGAGCTGCTCAGCTTCATGCTTTGCTGCTCTGCGTATGGCAAAAAGCCACGCGTCTTGTCCAACCAGCTGGTGCAGGCTAAGAAGTTGGTCTTTTTGGATTATTTTTGCAACACGACTTTGATGAATAAGCAGTGCGCCTAATACGCTGATATGGCGCAGGTCCTGTGCAGGCAAAAGGGTTAGGTATTGAAACGGCAACAGTTTTTGTATTTGCCATGCTGAAGGAAGAGAACCTATGCTTTCAAGGTGTGGCAAGAGTGCAAGACTTTGCTTCTCAGTGATATGTTTCTCAACTAGCTTTAAGAAAACATGTCCATGAGAGCTTTGTGCATCGTTATTACAGTGACTATGCGTAGTCATATGCAATGCAAGTCTTGTATAAAAAGCGCACCATAGAGTAAGCAAAGGTCCCTTTGCTCGTAGTAGCGTAGCAAGATATAGTTCTTGTTTATCTTCCATGCAGGCCTTTTACTTTATTCTGAAGTCGTATTATGCGTATCTTGTTCTGCATTTTTACGTAAATAGTATTTACGTTGCACAAAAAATACACAAAGCGCAATCAAAGTAGCAACTAGAGCCCCAAGTGCCGTACTATTTTTGTCGATAGTTACGATCTCTTGTGGTGTACTCTCTGCAATATCGGTAGATGACGGAAACAGTGATACAGATATGTCTGCATATTCAAGGTTTGGTACAGAGTTTTGTATAAGACTTTTAACTTTACTTACATTGGCTTGCATATCTAAATCATCTCTATGACGGATGAAAACAGATGCTTTAGGCGTGGTAATGCTTTTGCCAAGAGTATTAAGCTGCGGCAATACAATGTGAACGCGTGCTGTAAGAACGCCATCAATATGCGATATTGTAGATGAAAGCTCTTCTGAAAGGGCATACAGCATACGTGCACGTTCTTCCGTTGGCGTAGACACCATGCCAGCCTTTTCAAATACAGCACCTAAGCCTGAGTAGTGAAGTCGCGGCAGACCATGTACCTTTAAAATATCTAAAGACCGAGCAAGATCAGCATCTGGAACCATAAGAGTCCACAATTCATCATTTGCTTCGACTTTTTGGGCTGCAACGCCATTGTTACGTAATAGAGCAAGCATTTCATTGACTGCATTTTCAGACAAATTGCTATGCGCTATAACATCACAACCAGCTAAGAATGTTGTGAGTAAGAGAACGGCAAATAATACTCGTAGACGTTTGGCATAGTGCAACATCTTAGCTTTGTCCTTTGAGCAGTTGTTGTGTGCCTTGGCTTACCTTACTACCAACTTGACCAATCATGGTTTGACTCATGGTTACTTGTGCAATTTGATACTGCAATCGCATCAAGTCGCCAGTGCTTCCTTCCATGCTATTGACACTATGTTCAAAAGCTGTACGGCTTTCTTTGAATTCTTTATGCATGGCGTCTAATACAGTATCACCAGCAGTCTTTTGCACAGGTGGTGTCCGTTGCATAGCGACTTCAGCTTCGTTATGTACATGCTGTGGCGCATTGATATTCTGGTTTGATTGTTCTTGTGCTGTTTGCATAGCTTCGTTAAAACGGGCTTGCGTAGCATTTGATACTCCAGAACTGCCTTCTACAGTGCTTGTAGCAATGGTATTCGTGGCAATACTGGCGGTTTTTAGCATTGTTGGATCCATACTCTATCCTTTATGAAGCCTATACAAGTCGTTATGCATTGAGTAAGGATGTAGCAAGTTCGGAAACATCAGCATGTGCTGCTTTATCCTGCAAGTCTTGCAATGCAGTTCGGCCATCTGTAGTGTCGCCAATAGCAAGGCTATGCATGGCTTGCCAGATGAGAACATGTTCGTCTTGCGGATCAAGTGCGGCCGCAGCTGCAATATGTGTCTTTGCGCTGTCAAAATCACCCTTGTGCATGGAGGCTTGCGCAAGGCCCAAAAAGACGCCAATGCTTTTGTGTTCTTGTGCTGCCAATGATGTGAAAATCTGTTCGCCTTGACTAAATGCGCCGTGCCACATGCCTGCGAAAGCAATTTTGCCTAAAAGGCGTCTTTCATCTTGTGATATAAGCATATACAATCCTTATTTACATTTTATTAGCAACTTGTTTTTCTGTATCAGTAAGGTTTTTTACTGCACCAGAAAAGAGTGACATAAGTGTCGTGCGTTGGCTTACAAGCATATTAAGCTCAACCATCTGCATTTCTGTCAATGTTCCGCTTTCTGCTGTGGTCATATACGTTGCAATCTTTTCGTCAGCAGACGTAACACTAGAGCCAGCTTGCGAAAAAACTTTATCTGTAATGTTTGTATTGCTTATGGTTGACATGGTATTCTCCTATTTATGTAGTGATTGATATGTTTTATCGAGTGAAGTGACTGCCATTTGGTATGCAAGTACTAATTCTTGCGCTTGGGCATATTCAGCTCTTGTAAGGCCGCGTGCAATTTTTTTCTGTAATACTGCTTCCATATCACGAATTGCATTCTGTAACTTTTGCAGTTTTGTACCACTGACATCGTCTTGCAAATACGCAACGACATCAAAATCTGCATCAAAGAAATTCATGGCGTATCCTTTATTGTTGAGGTGTACGTACTATATTGGGTTGGCAAACGTGCATTTGTTTGTCGAATAAAAGCACAATGTAATTGGGATGTATTTCCTGTACAAGCCAACCTTGTGGCAAACGATTTCCCTGTGCATAGGGGACACCATTCACCATAAGAACAGTTTGATGACCTTGTACTGCTACAGACAGGCTTGCGCACAACGTGTTCACATCTGTTGTGTGGGCATTTTTAGGCGCTTCTGCATGCACGACACCTTTGGTATTTGGCTCTGCATGCATTGGAATAAAGATGGACCCCAAAAGTAGCTGGTCTTCAATTTCATACAAAAGCGTTTCAAGGCGTTTTTCTTCTTCTGAAGTCAAGCCTTGTGTAGCATAGGCAATACGCATTGTATGTGGGTAGAACTGTACTTTATGGGTAATTTGGGCAGTCTTGACTTTTTCATTAAGCATTTTCTCGAGGTCATCCCAGTACACCATCTCTATTTGACTATGAATAGAGCGTAGTTTGTCCTGCACTGGGCTAAGAATATGCACAAAATCGTCTTTTGACTGCACATAACCATTCATATATATCGTGGCATTGCGTATGCGAACATTCCAAATGGCGTCGTGTTCTAAAGCAATCATACGCAGTTCATCGGCTATATCTTCAAGAGACATGATAGTATTGACGATAGGAGGCGCATTTTCAAGACCTTGCAAAAGCTCCTCAAGAGATACAATGTCTTTATTTTTACCTACAAATCCTTGCAAAAGCACAGTACCATTGTCTTCATGGGCTTGTACATTGAGGTATGGCTTTTTAGAGAGCATAACATCAATGGCAATGCGTGCATCTTGTGGCATGGTATAGTGTCGAATGCCAAGGGTCAGCACAGACAAAAGAACTAGGCACAGTACAATACGTATGGCCCAAGCGGTTTTTGTTTTCCAAGTATTCGGTCCTATATCGTGAGCTATATCGTTGCCTGAATTCATGTCTGTACTGTTAGATGACGTCTGGTCTTGAGGTGTATCTGATTGTTTTAATTCACCTTCTATCAAGCTTGTTCCATGCGCACTTGCTGGTGCGTCCGTTGTTATTTCTTGGGTCTTTTGTGAAGATGGCTGAGCAGTCGGCGTTAAAGCAGAGTGCGCCTGTTCATTCAAGGCCGCTAAGGTGGGCATTTCATGAGCTTGCCAAGGCCGATGGGCTGGGCCGCAACATAGGTACGTTCCACCAAGACTGAAGGGCTTGAAGGGGATAAGCTCTTGTCCTTCTTGCTCTACAAGAACATTATCTACAACAATACCGCCATCTTGCGGAATGAGCCACGCTCTGTCTTCAGCAATGCGGATAAGGGCATGACGAGGTAAAATCGCCACATCCACAAGCAGAACGTCGCATGCAAAGTCAGAACCCACAAGCCAATCGCCTTGTGTGAGCTCAAGCTCAGCCCCCATGTGTGGGCCTGTAAGTACTTTCAATAATATGTTCATGACAAGCCTTATTGTGTAATTCCAGTCGTTTGGAGGGCTTGTCCACTTTTGCGACCACAACCAACACCACTATGAATAGTGGGATTTGGTGCGTTGAGTTGCTCACTAACATGCATGGCCGTATTGATGGTGTCGGGCACTGTTGCCATGTTTCTAGGGTCCACAATGCGTGGCGAAAGCACAAAAAGCCGCTCTATGACGTTTTTGCTTTCGGACTCCGTGCGGAAGGCATAGCCGAGCAGCGGAATATCCATGAGTACCGGCACGCCCGACGTGGTGTCTTCTATTTTTTCATAGTAGTAGCCACCGATGATGAGGGCTTGATTTTCAGCCACCATGGCTTGGGTATTGATGACGCTTTTGGTCACAGTGGGTAAGGTCACAGCTTCGCTTGTTGCTTCGCTATCACTGCTGCCACTTTCAACGTATACAGCGAGTTTTATAAGCTTTTTTGCATCTTCAGGCGCGTTCGGATCATGCACAATATGCGGCGTGACCTTTAAAACAGTTCCATACTCAACAGTAAACAAGTCCGCAACTTCTTGGCCATTTACCGTGACATAAAAGCTACTTACGTTTTCCAATGAAGCTTGCACATTGTCCATGGTCAAGACTGCTGGTCTTGAAAGCGTCTTGGCGTCGCCTCTGCTTTCAAGGGCGGAAACTTTCGCCATGAGCGAGCCCAAACCATCGGTATAGACAGTGCTTAAGTTGAGGCCAGAAGCGGAACTGCTGGCAAAAGATGATGCAGTATTGATGCCGCCAGAGGCGCTAAAACTTTGTGAGCTATCGCTAGCAAATTCCCAAGACATGCCGAGCTCTTGGGATTTATTGACAGCCACATCGATAATGGCAACCCGTATTTCCACAAGATCCATTGCTTTATCAAGGGCTTGGATAAGCGATTCATAGAAGGGCATGCGGTCGGCATCATCCCAGATAATGACAGCGTTGAGGCGTGCATCAGCTAAGATACGCGCACCACTGGAGCTTTGGGCATTGGCGTTTTGGCCATGTATTTCTTGGGTGTTTTGTGCTGTAATAACAGTATTTTTGTCTGTACCAGCGGCCACAGCACCTTCCATCTTGCGGTATGACGTTACAGGCTGGCGCATAACTGGCGTTTTGGTTTCGCCTTCAGAAATCTCGCGCAACAGCGTTGCAACACCAGCCACGGTGACTTCTTGGTTCAGACTTTCAATGACAATATCATCAGCCCAAGCATGTTGCAGCATGAAGACTCGTGTGGCTTTTTCTTTTTTCGGCTCAAGGCTTGCTGTGGCAATGACTTCGGAAATCACATCCACATATGGCGTGGGCGCTGTGAGTCTGAAAAGGTTGGAACCAGCTGCGCGGAAAGGAAATTGCTTGTCATAAAGGCCAAGAGATTGCACTTTTTCACGCAATGCTGCTACAGTGATGCCTTGTAGAGAGAAAAAGGTACTCTCCATTTCCGAACGTAAACAAAAATAGATTGTATCTTCATTGATATAGGATACGATACGTTTGTTTCTGCTGAGAAAATGCAGAAATTGCTGACCAGATGGGAAGTTCAAAACACCTTCAATGATGCCACCTTCACCACTTGCAATTTGCTCACTAAAGTCTACTGATTTGCCCTGACTCATGGCAAATGCTTCTAATGCAAAGACAATGGATTCAGGGCCTTGCGTTTCATAGGAAAAGCTGCTGGACATAGATGCAGCATAGCCTTGCATGGGCAAAAGCAATGGGAATAATGCAGTCAACTGCACAAAGAGGCACAAGGCAAAAAAGCGTTTTATCACAAATTACCCCAACATGTCAGGAGATACAAAGCGCACAGTATTATGCATGAACTGCGTTGCCCTCATAGGCTTAGGGGCTTCGCGAGCTAAGGTTTTCCATGTGGCAAGCGCGTTACAAAAAGACTCGATATAGTCGTCTAAGGCTTGTACATCATGAATGCCGTGGGTATTTTTATCAATGCGACATTGCAAAAAACATTCATTATCTTGAATAGATAGTGATGGGATGACGGGCATGCTTGCTTCATGTTTCAACCGTGCTAGCTGAAGACCACAAAGGCGCTTGCACAGGGCTTCTCGCTCATCGCGCGCTTTGGGTAAAGTGCAAAGACGGCCTTCCAAGACATACGATGCATTGATCATCATAGCAGTGAAGGAAACGTCTTTACCTTCCACAAAAAGCTTGTTTTCTGGGAGCTTCTTGCATGAAAAGGAGTATTTCTCACACAGATTTTGTAGTAATAACATAGCCCCTCTTCAAGTTACTAGAGTATTTTTTGGCGTAACGATGATGATACACAATGGCAATGCATTCAATAGGTTCCTCAGTCCCCCTAAAAAAGGGAACAGAGGAACCCCGTAAAACTGAATACTTACCTTGCGGCCGCGTTACGACCTTCTTTTTCCGAAGCTAACAGAGTCTGCAACTGTTGCAAAACGTTGGTACGACGGCTTGCGGCTTGGTTGGTCACCATCATTTCTTGTTCATTGAGACTTGTCAAATTCTTTTGATAGGCTTCAGCATTGGTGATGAAGGTGGTGAGCTCTTGGTGCGTAAAAATGCCGTCACTGCCTACGCCAACAGTCGACTTGTCGCCATTGGTATCAGCAATTTTCCCAGACTGTGAATAGTTACCGTAATACGTGCTTTTCCAAGTCTTCATATCTGCTGTACTGAACTCTGCGCATGATGAACACGTTTTACTTTTATTATCGGTGACTTTTCCGTCTGCATCAAAGCTGTTTTTATAGCTTGTGAGCATGGCAATCATAGTATTGACTTCACGCATTTCTTCAGCAAGGTCAGCAACCTTTTTATATTGCTCTTCAAAATAGGTGTCTTGCAGTTCAAGTTGGGTCATACCCATGGACATAACAAGCTCAGCAAAGCTTATAGTCTTTTGCAAACCAGCAGAGTCAGTGACAGTAAAAGAGCCATTCACAGATGAAACATTAGAAATAGACATATATATACTCCGATTTTGTTTAGTTTGGTACGAAAGAAGCTGTTTCTATGCCTTAGCTGCGGCTTCAGCACCCTTTTGCTTAATATCGGCAATGCTTTGCAAGAGGTCCGTCATCTTGGCTAAAAGGGATTTGGCTGCATCTTCAAGGTCTTGCTGTTCTTTGGCAAGGCTTTCCTTTGCCGCAGAATCAGCTTGTTTTTCATCGGCCAAAGCGTTGAATTCTTGGTTTGCAGCTTGGCCTGTGGTGGTCTCAAAGCTTGTACCAGCGTTGAGTGCTTGGCTTGTGGTACTAGCAAGATCACTAATGAGCTTTGCAGTATCGGGAAGTTTTGCGCTCAGACCAAGGCCAATACCACCGCCAATAATGCCTACAGCACCAGCAACACAGCCAATTATAAGGGCATTTGTGGCACTGTTACGCAATTCTGCGGCCCCTTCTGTCTTCAAATCAGCAGAGGCTTTCAAGTCCACAATCTTAGCATCGATGAGATTTTTAGCCTCTTGGAAACTTGCTTGACGCATTTCGCGGCTCAATTGGGAGATGAGCAACATCATGTTTTCCATGGTGTTGAGGGCATTGATGGCACCATTAACATCAACCTTGCCTTGAGGCAGTGGCAAAAATGACGTGCTCTCTTGTGACCACGATTGGACACTTTTATATAACGAATCTGCAATTGTTACGGAGTCACTTGTGAGATCAAGGGCTTGCAACTGTTGTAAAAGCTGTGTTTCCTCTGCACTTTTGTTCTCTTTTGCTTGTAAAGAGACTATGGTGCTGGAAATTTGACTGCTTTGTATGGTATTGCTCATGTGGTATCTCCTATACTGTGGCCGCAGTTTTATTGCCTTCACATGCGTTCATCAGCATAGTGGCAGTGCTTTCAACCATCTTTTGCTGTGATGCGAGCAATTCTTTTAAGACTTCGATTTTAATTTCAAGCTCTTTTTCAATTTCTGCAATATTTGCCAATGTTTCATCAGCACTTGCTGCATACTCTAAGGCTGTAGCTTTGGCGTCAGTAGCCTCTTTTGTATCAACAGCGTTGTCTATATTGACAATACCACCATATGCATTGCTAGCTGAACTAATGGCCGTTGCTGCTATTTTGAGCTTAGTAATATTATCTGCAAGCCCAGAAGGATTGCCACAGCAAGCTGCCACAACACTTGAGAGAATGCTTAGACCAAGACAAACAAAGCTTGTTATGGTTAATGCCTTCATAATAGAGGCTTTTTCTTCATCGCTTTTGCCTTCGATGGCCATACTCACAATAGCTGGGTCCGACATAATCATGGACGCTGTGGTAGCCACACAGCCAACAATGACAGCGGCAAGAACAACGCCAGCAAGCGGAGCCGCCGCGCCAAAGGTAGCTATAGCCAAGGCCACACTAGCAACCATGGCAGCCACAGCCAGAACGTCTTTGGCAATTTCTTTTATGCTGTTTTTGAGTAAGGCACCAAGGTCTTCAAAGGCTTCTTTAGCTTTCTCAGGCTCTTTGATGGCGGTGACAACAGCTTGAAAGAATTTGACAATAGCACCGAAAAGCCCAGTTTTTTCAGGCTGAGCAGACTTTGCCAAATTATCAAAATAGGCGACCATTTCTTCAGCGCGTTTTTCATTGAGCTTTTGAATTTCGTCGCGCTGTGCTTCAATGGCCGTACCAATGGCCTCCATAGCCTCATCTGTATTCTCTTTTTGTATGGACGAAAGAGCTAGCATGATGGAAGCCGCATCCATGGTTGGAGCTGCCATGGTCAATGCGAACGTAGAATTTGCCATGTTTGGAGATACGGTGGAGTTTGATACGCCTTGCAAGTCGCTATTCGTGGCTGAACTTGAGCCTGTGCCTAAGCCCACAGAGTTTGCGCCACCAGCTTGATAGACGTTGCTATTGGTCCCAATAGTGGAAACTGACATGGCTAACCCTCGATATTTTCAAGCATAATCTCAGCACGCGTGCGTATAGCATTGCCCAAACTTGAATTGTCGCAACGTTCCAAGACCAGCTTTAATGAATGGACTGCGGCAGCCTTATCGTCAACAGCCATGTAACATTCTGCAAGATGGAGCATGGGAGCTGGATTTTTCTCTTCAAGGGATGATGTGAAGGTGAAGAGAATGATGGCCTCAATGTATTTCTCAAGCATTTGCAGTGATGCAGCAAGGCCAAAGGCTATTTTGTAGTTCATTGGTGCAATGGTTTGCAGTAAAGAGAATGCATCAATGGCGTCTTGGTATTTTTCATTGGCAAACAAATTATATGCAACAGAGTACATGGCTTCAAGTTGCTCTTCGGTGATGCCTGTTGCTTGTTGCAACGTCATTTCACCAGAGGAAACAGCGGCAAGTATTTTATCAAAGGTAGCTTGGGACTCTTTTGACAACGCTTCTTGTGTCGTATTTTCTTGTGTCATGATGGCTCCAAATGCATTATGTTGTTATATTAATGATGTAATTTGTTCGTAATTAAAGCATAAACACTGTACAAAAGACATTGTCAAAGCTGTCGTAACTATACCATTTGACGTTTTTTAGGACGCTTTACACTTTGCGAAAGGTCTACTTTCTTGACTAAGTTGGTAATGTCCTTGAGTTCGCGTTCAAAAGCTAAGTATTCGTCTCGATCTTCTTGGGAAAGAACATCCAAGGAAATCTGTTCTTGCTTTATTCCTAGAGCTTCCAGTTGATCTTTAATGCTTTTCATCTGTACTTTTTGTTCATCAAGTGTTTTACGTAATGCGGTCAATTGTATTTCCATGTCAATCTCCTTTGAAAATACCTAGAATTGTATGCTATTATCTTATGTATGCATCATGTCCCACAATTGGGAGCTGGTGAACCTTAGTACAATGAGCTACGTACGAATATGTTTCTTGACACGTATACCAGAAATTTTCTTTTTGCAAGACATGTCCGTCTCAAAAAAGTCATCGTTATGTAGGAGGTCTTATGGACAACGGTGTAGACACTAAAAAGGCAATGACCTTGCTATTCTAGAAAAAGTTTTATACGCTCAGCACCTAAATCCAATTATAGTGCGATTCTTTTTGTGAGGTACTCTACATGTCAATTACAGATGTAACTAGAATTCAAGCAAATATTCATCAAACCCACACAGATACTAATATACAGCAATCCAATATATCCTCAGCAGACCAACAAATGGCTCATGCAGTGTTGCAAGCTCAAGAGGCAGGACCCAACACTTCACGCAACGCTATACACACGACTGCCATCAGAAGCGTGCAAAGCGACCCAGCTTCATTGTCCCAAGCAGTACAGACATTGCAAGCCAACGCAAGCACAGGTTCTGAACTCATCCAGCAATTAGAAAGCCAGATACAGCATCATCCCCATCTCAAAGACGATGCAGCAGCCTTTGGTCAGATGGTGAAAGTGCTCTTGAATACGTGTCTCACAGGCAGCCAAAACGAGAAAGACGCAGCCCTGAACCAGCTGCAGGCGCAGTGTAACGTCTTAGCTGATGAAGGTGTAGACAAGGATTTGTTGGATAGTATCGGTCAAAAAGCCCAAGTCTTTCATGATGGCAACGTTGTCGCGGACATGCCTGAGGCTGAACTTTTGCGCATGGTCCAGACGGTCATAGAAAATTCTGAGCACGCCAATCTGGGTGAAGACTTTGCCAACGTCGTGCACGAGCAGATTACGGCCTATAACGGCGCGTCAAGCCAAGAAGCAAAGGACGCGCATATGCGAGAATTGGCCTCTTCTATGGCCATTCTGCAAGACGAATTTGTCTCCAATTCCATGCTCAATACCTTGGCTGATGCTGATAGGTTCAACGTGGCTCCTTCAGACGTGGCTTCTTCTGACGTTTCTGGTCCAGACGTGACCTCTGTAGATGTTCCAGTCACAGGCGTCTTTCTTAGAGTCCAAGGCGATGCCCAAAAGACTGCTGACCTGACCAGCCTTTTAGAGAAATTTGGCAACGCAGCTGTCATCGCTGAGGCTATTCTCACGGATATGCCAGAAGCACGCTTCAACGCGCTTTTAGATGCCACCCATAATCTCGCCACAGGAAGTAATGAGGCCACTATCGCCTTTGCAGACAGACTTGATGATGCTTTCATGTCGCATGCTGCAATACGTCAAGAGCTCGTTCCCATTAAAGAGGAATGTAGTAAAGCTCTCGATACAGTAAGCCAAGACCAGATAAAGCTCAATCATGTAAAGCATCGTGCATGCAGTATTATTGTCAATGCATTGCCAGATGGTCATGAGCTCAAAGGAAAAGCCCTTACAGACATCAATCATACAGATATATTGGGCCTTATCCAAGACAATGCGAACCTTGGACTGCCAGACTTAGCCCTGTGCAACACCTATTTCTTGCTTGGTGAGGGTGCGCCAGACGTCTCAGGCAAGGCCATGAGCACCGACGATTTGGCCAAAGACTTGCCCAAAGACTGGCTCGGTACATCATTATATATGGACCTCGCTCAGCGCGGCATCAGCTCCACAGCACAGCTTGATGAGGGCATGTCCATCTTAAGCGGAAGCATTTTAAGCCACAGTGCCAAAAAATCCATGATCTCGCTCATTGCCACAAGCCACTCCGACGCCAACGCACAACAAGCAGAAGCCAATCTCCACAGATTAGCCACCCATCTTCTTGGCATTGACTCTGGGGCTTCCATTGACAACCAATCCTTGCTTGCCCAGTGCGCCAAGAGATTTGACCTTACGTTGCCTCAAAATACGGGCATCATTGGGGCCTATGGCGTCCTGACTCAAAAGGAAGGCTATACTGCGCACGTTGATACCACGTTCAACGCCATGACCCAAGCGCAAAGCCCAGCTGGGACTGTCCTAAATCCAAGAGAGACCAAGGGCGAAACCCTCGCGTATTCGGTGCTCACCTTGCAACGTAGTCTTGTGCGCGACGTCAAAGAGCTTTCAGCGCTAGACCTCTCCACTCTTGGGGCTTCAGCAGATGATGTTAAAGACCCAGCATCGCTCAAGCATTTTGTGGAAAATGTATGGCAAGATGGCCAGAAAAAGGATTGGGCTACAGCTGTCTTGCTCAAATCCTACTTGGCTGCTGGCGGCAATGATGCACGTTTCCCCAGTGACCATCCAGCACTTACGGCCAATGAACACGTATCCCAGCCCATAAGCACGGAAGCCATACGAGGTCTAAGCCTTTTTGACCACGGCTTGGTAGCACAGCTAGACAAGGGCCGCACAGCCAGCAGTGCTTGGCCAACGAGTGGGAAAAGTGACCCTGCAGGCCAATTGTTAAAAGACCTAGCCCGTCGTTATTGTGATATGCCTGTGGACGCCTCGAAGGCCGCGTCTGAAGTTACCGTAGGCGGCATGACCTTTGCCCCAGCCAATGCGGACAAAGAGACCTTACGCAAAGCCATCATCGCGCTCACCAATGGCAACTCCACGACCATTGATGGGCAAGAGCGCAGCTATTTATGCCCAGCAGACTGTGCTCACGCGTCCATGCTGAATAAACACCAAGCAGAATTACGCGGCACGAATCGCATTGAGTCCGCGCATAGTAAAGCCACCACTCGGCGCAACAGGTACTG
>JAWXUA010000018.1:0-28651 GCA_044433065.1 Pseudomonadota bacterium | reverse complement strand
GGAAACCCTTTTCAAAGGGTTTCCCTCCCCCAGCAAAAAAATAAAAAACGAGTCCTAATGAAACGTGACAGGAGTGCCATTCAGGCCATCAAGGCCAAGTTGAACCTTGTAGACATTGCAAGGCGTCATCTTGAGTTGCGCCGTATGGGTAACCGTTGGTTTGCGCCGTGTCCGTTTCATCAGGAGAGCACGCCATCTTTTTCCATTAATGAGGAAGAGGGACTTTTTTACTGCTTTGGCTGCCAAGCTTCTGGTGATATTTTTGATTTTTATGGCCGCATGCATGGCCTTGATTTTCGTGAGACCATTGAACAGTTGGCGGATGAAGCTGGCATTACCCTTGATCAATGGAAGCCTGATCCACAGGCGGAACAAAAGCAATCCTTGCGACGTCAATGTTTGCGCATGTATGAAGTTGCCACAGCGCACTTTAAACATAATCTTTCTGAGCAAATGGCCCTTGGCAGTGCGGAATGTCGTGATTATATTAAAAGACGCGGCTTAAGCGATGCCATTGTGCAGGATTTTGAACTTGGTTGGAGCCTTCCTGAATGGCATGGTTTGGGTGATGCGCTTAGGCGTGCAAGCTTTTCTCCACAACAAGGCGTGCAAGCAGGACTTTTGGCTCCAAGCGATAGAGGCCAACCCTATGATAGATTTCGTGGCCGTTTGATTTTTCCCATAAAAAATCTTGCGGGCCATATTATCGCTTTTGGTGGACGGATTATTGGTGGCGAAGACCAAGCCAAATATATCAATAGTACGGACACGCCGCTTTATAAAAAGGGCGAGAATTTATATGGGCTTTTTCAGGCGCGGCGCAGTATTTCACAGTTGAAATCGGCTATGCTCACTGAAGGCTATATGGACGTTTTGACCTTGCACCAATTTGGCTACACTAATGCCGTTGGTGTGCTTGGCACGGCTTTAACGCCTGATCAAGTCAAACGCCTTGGTGGCTTTTGCTCCATGATTGATTTGCTCTTTGATGGTGACAATGCAGGACGCAAAGCTGCTTTGAAAAGCTGTGAAATGATGCTCGCTCGTGGTATGAAGTGCCGTGTTGTGCTCATGCCGCAAGGTGAAGACATTGACAGCCTGTTGCGTAGTGCTGGTAAGGAAGCATTTGAAAAGCTTAGAGAAAATGCTCCTGATGGTCTCGCATTTTGTATCCAATCCATAGCAAGCCAGTCGCCAGCCGACATGATTGCATGGACCAAAGAATTTTTGGCTCAGGTGGAATCACCTGAACTACTTTCATATTTCATCACGCGTATCACTGCGGGCCTTGGCCTCAATGAAGCGCAAGTGCGCGAAAACGTGTCGAGTCGGTCCACTCAAAGCAGCGGAGCACAAGCGAAAACAGCCGTGCCGCAGCACCGAACTTCATGTGATCGTGAATTGATGACTTTTACAGTGCGCTACCCGCATTGTCTGCCAATCCTGCGCGATGCTCGGGCTGATTTGTCCCTCGAAGCAGATTGGGCACGTACTTTGTGGGCAAAAATAGAGCATTATGGTTCTGAAGATGTTTTTGAACACCTGTCAGAGCGAGAAAAAACGTTTTGGGTTCGCTGTCGCACTGGTGAGGTTCCACCGCTCAACAATGAGCAAGGGGAACTTAGTGCCGTGCTTCGGATGCTTGATGGCCTACAGATGAAGTCACAAAGTGCATCATGTATGGCTGCATTACGGCAAACAGGCGGCATGTCCGACCCTGAGGCAGATATTGAACTGCTTCGGGCCCTGCAGGAAACATTGGGGAGGTCCAATGAGTAATATCAAAGAAATTCAGCAGATTAAAACACTTATTGCCAAAGGTAAAGTGAATGGATTCTTGACCTTTGAAGAAGTGAACAAGGCTCTCCCTGCGGAAGTAAATACCCCTGAGCAGGTTGAAGAAATTATCGGGATTTTTGACCAGCTCGATATCGCCATCATTGATTCTGAAAAAGATGGCAAGAAAATCAATATGTCACCCGGTGAGTCTACGGAAGAAGAACCAGCTGAAGGCGGCCTTGACCTCGTTGAAGATGAAGAAGCTGTCGATTATTCCACCCGTAGCACTGACCCTGTGCGGATGTACTTGCGTGAAATGGGCTCTGTGCCGCTGCTCGATCGTGATGGCGAAGTGGTCATTGCGAAAAAAATCGAAATGGGCGAGCAAGACGTTCTCTACGCTTTGGTTGAAGTGCCTGTCGCAGTTGAAGAACTCATCAATGTTGGTGAAGATCTTAAGACCAACCGCATTAAGTTGAAGGATGTTGTTAAGACCATCGAAGAAGATGATCCGAGCGAAGATGAAATGAATCAGCGTCAGCGCGTCATTCTTTTGCTTGAGGAAATCCGTTCTACCTTCACCAAAAAGCGTAAAATTTACAGCAAGCTTGATAAATGTTGTACCCTTGAGCGACGTGTTGCTGCTACCCAGCGCGAAATCATTAGCTTTAAGGAAGAAATCGTAACTCGACTTCGTGACATTAAGCTTGAAAAAACGCTCATCGATCGCATTATCGAAACTGTTGAAGACTATGTGCGCCAAATGCACAATTGTCAGCGTGACCTTTCAGCCTATATCTTGTCCACTGGCAAGACCCAAGCTGAAATTCAGCTCATGTTCTCACAGCTTGAAGCCCGTGAAGTGAACCCAAATCTTGCCGCTGCAAGCCTTAAAATGTCCGTGGAAGAACTTTTCTCTTTCAAGGAAATGATTATTGGCAAGATTGAAATTCTTTCGCGCCTTCAAGAAAAATGCTGTCATAATGTTGGCGACCTTGAAGAGGTTCTCTGGCGTATCAAGCGTGGTAACACTGCTGCCATGCGCGCTAAACAAGAACTTATTCGATCCAACCTCCGTCTTGTTGTCAGCATTGCTAAGAAATATACCAACCGTGGTCTGCAATTCCTCGATCTTATTCAAGAAGGGAATATCGGTCTCATGAAAGCGGTTGATAAGTTTGAATACCAACGCGGTTACAAGTTCTCAACCTATGCCACATGGTGGATTCGTCAGGCTATTACGCGTGCCATCGCGGACCAAGCCCGTACCATCCGTATTCCTGTGCACATGATTGAAACTATTAACAAACTTATCCGAACTTCTCGCTACCTTGTGCAAGAACTTGGTCGTGACCCAACGCCTGAAGAAATTGCCGAGCGCATGGATTATCCGCTCGACAAAGTGAAAAAAGTCCTCAAAATTGCTAAAGAGCCTATCTCCCTCGAAACTCCTATCGGTGACGAAGAAGACTCCAGCCTCGGCGATTTTATTGAAGACAAGAAGGCTGTTGCGCCAGCAGAAGAAGTGGTCAACACTAAGCTTGGCGAACAAATCGCTTCCGTACTGGCAGACCTCACCCCACGTGAGGAGCAGGTCCTGCGTAAGCGCTTTGGTATCGGTGAAAAGTCAGACCATACCCTCGAGGAAGTGGGCAAGCTCTTCAACGTTACCCGTGAGCGTATCCGACAAATCGAAGCAAAAGCGCTTCGTAAACTGCGCCACCCTGTGCGTAGTCAGACCTTGCGCTCGTATTATGAGAATTAACGTGCTGGGGCTTTGCTTCAGACCCTAGCAGCGCCCTGCACACGCTTAGGACTTAGCTCCTAAGAATCTATTTTCGGCCAAGCTTGCAGACTTTGTCTACAAGCTTGGCCGTCAGTGTTTCAAAGTCCTTTCCTTGAACTGCTACATAGATGAAGCAAGGTATAGGGATGGTCTGTGATGTGTATTTTAAAAGTTGGAGGATATATGACTGTACTTCGAGAGTGGAGAAGATTTTTAGGCTTTAGTCTTATTGCTATAATGTTCATTTTGGTAAGTGCATGTGCTTTTGCAGCTGACCGAGTAAAGTATTGTTATGATGGGGATACTTTTATTTTGGAGTCTGGGGAAAAGGTACGTTTGGCAGGTATTGATACGCCTGAAGTGGGGCATAATGGGGAGCGAAACCAGTACTATGCCCAAAAGTCACGGCAGATGCTGATGGACTTGGTGCAGGGGAAGAATGTGCAACTTCAATCTGTTGGAGCTTCGGCAAGCTATGGACGTTCGGTTGTTGAAGTCCTTTTGCAAGATGGGCGCTCAGTAAACGAAATCCTTGTGCGCGAGGGTGCGGCCTATTTTTACTACCATAAGGATTTGCCTAAGAGCTATGCCCAAAAATTGTTGAAAGCACAAAATCAGGCCATAAAAGAGAAAAAAGGCATGTGGGCTGGGGTTTTAGCGAAAGGCAAGTCGCAGGAGCTCTTTACAGGCAATCGCAATAGCAAACGTTTTTTCAGCCAAGATTGCAAAGAACTTCAGAGTGTATCAAAGAAAAACTATGTGCCATTTAAGAACCTTACAGAGGCCTTTGAAGCTGGTTTTGCTCCTGTAAGAGCTTGTAATATTTGGCCAATGGATTAGTATATTGATTTGTTAAAATATTTTTTGCAGTTTACCTGTGAAGATAAACAGCGTTTTGTAAAAAAGTGGCCTGCTATTCGCTAGAATAGCAGGCCACTTTTTTGCATAAAAGGGTTCTTAGGGCATCCTTACAGACATATGGCCTAAGCGGAGTTCCAAGGGGCAGAGTCCCTTGGCGAGTCAGGGCAGCGCCCTGCTAGCGATTCATCACATTCATAAAATCTTTATTACTCTTGGTGCCACGCATTTTTTCGAGCAGGAATTCCATGCTATCGATGGATGCCATAGGCGCAAGGATTTTACGGAGGATCCAGACGCGGTTGAGGAGCTCTTCTGAGAGGAGCAGATCTTCCTTTCGGGTGCCGGTACGATTGATATCGATGGCAGGGAAGACGCGCTTTTCAGAGAGATGGCGATCGAGGTAAATTTCCATATTACCTGTGCCTTTGAACTCTTCGAAGATGACTTCATCCATGCGCGAACCTGTGTCAATGAGGGCTGTAGCGACGATGGTGAGACTGCCGCCACCTTCAAGGTTACGTGCTGCACCAAAGAAACGTTTTGGGCGTTGGAGCGCGTTGGCGTCGAGACCACCGGAGAGAACGCGGCCAGAGGAAGGGGTCACAGCGTTATAGGCACGACCGAGACGGGTAATGGAGTCGAGGAGGATGACAACATCACGCTTACGTTCAACGAGACGTTTTGCTTTTTCAAGAACCATTTCACATACTTGGACATGGCGCTGAGGTGGTTCGTCAAAGGTGGAGCTCACGACTTCAGCATTTTTGACGGTGCGCTGCATGTCTGTAACTTCTTCAGGACGTTCGTCTATGAGCAAGACGATGAGGTAGGCGTCTGGATGGTTGGCGTTAATGGCGTTAGCAATGGTTTGCATCAGGATGGTTTTACCTGTGCGAGGGGGTGCAACAATAACGGCACGCTGTCCACGACCGATAGGGGCCATGAGGTCGATAACACGTCCAGCGAAATTTTTATCACCGTTTTCCATGACCAGTTGGCGGTCTGGATATACAGGGGTTAGGTTGTCAAAAAGGACAAGATTTTTTGCGTTTTCAGGAGGTTCAAAGCCAATTTCGGTAACTTTGAGGAGGGCAAAATAGCGTTCACCTTCTTTTGGTGGGCGGATTTGGCCGGAGACGACATCGCCTTTACGAAGTGAGAAGCGGCGAATTTGGGAAGGGGATACATAAATGTCGTCGGGGCCGGGCATGTAGCTACAGAGGGGGGAGCGCAGAAAACCAAAGCCATCAGGCAAAATTTCGAGAACGCCGTCGCCGTAAATGGAGCCATTTTGCAGGGCGCAGGCTTGTAAGAGGGAAAAAATCAGCTCTTGCTTACGCATACCGCTAGCATTTTCGAGGCCGTACTCGGCTGCTAGCTCCATAATTTCCTGCATACTTTTCACTTTGAGCTCAGTGAGATTCATTGTGAGATCATCTTCTGAGTATGGCATGCTGGTTTTTTTCCGCATAATGTACCGAAACACTTTGGTAGAAAGTTATTGTAATAGGCACACAGTGAAAGGATGCGAGAGAGCGCACGTAAAGACACTGCATGCAGCAAGGATGAATTTTGGAAGAAAATGGGAGATTTTGCGCATTAAATGGCCAGCGAGGGACACAATAATGCATGCACAATCGCTGTACGAAAGTACTTTGTGCAGAGGAAAGATGTGTGCGAAGATATATTTAGTTCCACAAGAAAGTAAAATAAAAGCCTTATATTAGCAAGTATTTATGCTTTATTCTCTTGAGCCTGCAATACATCTTGGAACATGCTTTCAATTTGAGCGCGAACTTCTTCTTGGCTACGTTCTAATACAAAAGACAATTCAATAACAAGAAGTGACATAGCTTGCTCTAAAAGACGTCTTTCACCAAAAGACAATTCCTTATCGCGTCCAATGAGCAAGAGCTCGCGCAGGACATAAGCCACGTCGTTGAGATCGGCACTCTTTAATTTTTCAGAATATTCACGGTAGCGGCGATTCCAGTTTTGCCCTGTATAGCCAGTAAAACCACTGCGATCTTCAAGGGATGCAAGGATTTCGTCCGCTTTTTCAAGGGAGCAAAGATTGCGCAAGCCAACGTTGATGGCGTTCTTTACAGGCACCATCAAGGTCACATTGTTGGACAAAATGCGCACGATGTAAAATTCAGCCGTAACGCCACCAACTTCTTGGCGGTCAATACGTTCGACTTCACCGACGCCTTGCGCAGGGTACACGACGAGTTCCTTCGGCGCGAACACGGCTTGCTCCTCTTGTGAAAATGTTTACGATATCAGATAAAATAGTATATAGTATTTGTTGTGGGGCGTCCACTCCACAAAGGCCAAGAAGTCGATTTCCGTAAGAATTTTCTTAGAATTACGTATGGGCGGAAATGCGTAAGGTGGCTTCTAGGTCAGATTTTGTATGTGAAATTAGGAGGGGAAGCCTTTTACGTCGCTCTTTCTGTATTTTGCATGCACAAAACTAAAGACTAAAGCAAACGATGGACTATATTTTAAAACTATTAATCTTCATCGTTGCAGCATTGAGGCCTTGTTTTGCAAAAGTATGCAAGCCTTCGAGTCCAGCATCAAGAACACTTTCTAAAACTTTAGTATCAGATGCTGCAAAACGACCAAGTACCCAGTTTGTCACAGGACCTTCATGTTCTGGGCGACCGATACCAAGGCGTAAACGGTAGAAATCTGGAGTGCCAAGGCATTGCGTGATGGATTTGAGACCGTTGTGGCCAGCATTGCCACCACCAAGCTTAAAGCGCATGCGCCCTAAGGGGAGGCTAAGCTCATCATGGACAACAACAATTTGGCTTGGCTTAATGCGGTAATAGGAGGCAATGGCAATGACAGCTTCACCACTTAAGTTCATGAACGTCAAGGGTTTAGCAACAAGCCAAGGGTCTTGCCCTGCAATGAGGTCACAACGCCAAAGTTCATATTTTTTTTTGCCTGTGGTCAGCGTGTCGCAACGGCCACCGACCATATCTTGTGCTGCTTGGCAAACGGCATCAGCAAACAGAAAGCCGAAATTATGGCGAGTGAGTTCATATTCACGACCTGGGTTACCAAGGCCGACGATAAGACCAGATATATTCATGATAAGGAGGAGGGCTTGTCTATATACAGCATGCGCCATTGCCCAGAACATCGTGGTGAGAATACAGCAAGTGTTTTTGCGCAGAGCAAAAAACTTTATGGGGCAAGAGCTCGTGACAATGATGGTGGGTTACGTTGTAAACGTAAAGGCAATGCAATCGCCATGCGCAAGTCTTTGGAACCTGAGCTATTTTTGTGCGCAAGTTTGACGTATGCTGGCTCTCATAATGATGAGCTTATATAGGAATTTGAGCTATATGGAAAATGTATCAGGAGCAGAAAAAGTGCCGACCCCGAAAAGGAATCGGCACTTTTAGCAACAAAGCGCGTTTTATTCAGCCTTTGGAGCAACAACAGAAAGAATTGCGAAATTCTCTTTGCTAGCAGGGCGAACGCCTTCAGGGAACACAACGTCCTTTTGAAGGATGGTGGTGTTTGCGTCGAGCTCAGTCAAGTCGAGGGTAATCTTCTTAGGAAGGTCCATTGGCTTGCTCATGATGTCGAGGAATTCGCGGTAGATTTCAAGCTTAGCACCGAGCTTTACGCCGCGGGAAGTACCAACGAATTCAAGCGGAATACGAACCTTGATTTCTTTTTCAAGGTCAACACCGAAGAAGTCCATGTGCTTGAATTGCTTCTTGTATGGGTGAAACAAGACATCCCAGATAAGAACAGGGTAGGAAGTCTTGGTGCCGTTGTCGTCGATTTCCAATTGGAAAACGCTTGTGCGGCCAGCCTTTTCAAAAACCTTCTGAAGAGGCAAAGCTTCCATTTGGATAGCAATATTAGAACCCTTGGTGTCGTAGAATACGCCAGGGACAACTTGTTCTTCACGGAGGCGGCGGTTAGGACCTTTACCAAGGCCGTCACGCTTTACAGCGCTCAAAATCATTTGTTCAGACATGTAATATACTCCTTTATACTCTCAGCATAACAAAGTCAGCGAGAATGAGATTATTATACAAAGAGGACACTCACCGATGATTCGGTGTGAATATTATGAATCGACGTAGCTAACAACTTTGCAGTGGAAAGCACGCGGATTTTCGAGCAGGATTCAAGCTTGTCACCCAGAGGTACTGTATCGGTCACAACCACTTCAGAGAATGGTGAGTTATTGATACGCTCAATGGCAGGGCCAGAGAGGACTGGGTGGGTTGCACAGGCCATAACTTCGCGAGCACCGTTTTTGAGCAAAACTTCACCAGCAGCACAGAGTGTGCCTGCGGTGTCAATCATGTCATCAACAACGATGGCATGTTTGCCTTTAACGTCGCCGATAACATGCATGGCTTGTGCTTGGTTTGGCTTATCACGACGTTTGTCAATGATAGCGAGGCCAGCATTCAAGCGTTTTGCATACGAGCGTGCACGCTCAACACCGCCAGCATCAGGAGAAACGATGACGATATCATCGCGGAACTGACGCAAGTAATCGAGCATGACAGGTGCAGCGTAGAGATTGTCTACAGGCGTATTAAAGAAGCCCTGAATCTGTGCAGCATGCAAGTCAACGGTGACTACGCGGTCTGTACCAGCCGTAGTAAGAAGGTCAGCGGCGAGTTTCGCGCTGATTGGTGTACGCGGCGCAACCTTACGGTCTTGGCGAGCGTATCCATAATAGGGCATTACAGCAGTAACACGGCCAACACTTGCGCGTTTCAGTGCATCCAAAATGAGGCAAAGTTGCATGAGATTGTAGTTGACTGGTGCGCAGGTGGACTGGATAACGAAGACGTCATCGCCACGAACATTGTCGCCAATCTCAATACGGATTTCGCCGTCACTGAATGTTTCGCACAGAAGGGGCGTAAGATGGCATCCCAGATGATTACAAATGGATTTTGCGAGCGCTGGGTTGGCTGTGCCGGTCAAGATCTTGAGGTCACCTTGCATTGTCTGACATCCGGCTGAAGTTGGGGGACTTGCTTACATATGGCTGGGGCGGAAGGACTCGAACCCTCGGATGACGGGACCAAAACCCGTTGCCTTACCGACTTGGCTACACCCCAACATTACAAGATATGCTGATATACTTTTTGGCCTTGCAGTGCAAGTTTTTTTTGTACTTGCACAGCGGCACTTTCTGTCCTGAAAAGGGCAAAAAGCGCTGAACCACTGCCACTCATGACTGCTCCTGCTGCGCCTTCACGAAGCAAAAACTCTTTGAGTGCGTGGAGTTGCGGATGGGTCTTAAAGACCACAGTCTCGAAACTATTAAAAAGCCATGACGTATGAGCGAAGGGAGTTTTACCCAGTTGCCCTTGCGTTGTCAAGGTACTAGGCTTAGAAAATTGCCTTTTTTGCTCTTTATCCCACGCTGCATAAGCCCATGCAGTATTGACGTGTACACTGGGGCAAACAAGTAAAAGGTGCATGCCAGCAAAGGTATTTTGCACTGGGCTTAGTATTTCACCAATGCCACTTGCATGGCATGGACCATCCATTAAAAAGAAGGGAACGTCAGCACCAATCTTTGAGGCAAGCTGTAACAGTTGTGCATGGCTTAGCGGATCTGGATTTCGTTCATTAAGATAACGTAAAAGCCCTGCTGCATCAGCACTGCCCCCACCAAGACCAGCTCCATGAGGCACACCTTTCTCTAAAATTACATGAATGGTAGGCGCATAATTCGACACTTTTGCATACAGTTCATAACTTTTTGTCAGGGTATTATTTTCTACATCAATACCTTCAACAGTACATTCAACTGTAATACCTGTGTCTTTATCTGTACCACATGATATGCGCATCATATCATGTGGTTCTTGCAACGGTATAAATATGGAATCAAGTGTGTGATAGCCATTTTCGAGCGTACCTGTAATATACAAGTTTACATTAACTTTACATCCAGTACGAATATTGCATACTTCGTCATGCAACATTTCCTGTATATCATTCATAGCTACGCTCACATCCTATCTTTCATCGTCTATTTGTTGTGAAAAGCACTTTCTACAGTCAAATTATTATTAGTAAAGACGCAAATTTCACCAGCAATAGCCATAGCTTCACGCGCGATAGTCTCTGCATCCATTTCTGTATTGCGTGATAGTGCACGTGCTGCAGAAAGTGCATAGGATCCACCGCTGCCAATAGCCGCAATACCATCATCAGGTTCAATTACATCGCCATTGCCCGATAAAATTAAAATATGTTCGGCATCGGCAACCAAAAGCATGGCCTCTAAGCGTCTTAAATATTTGTCCTTCCTCCATTCTTTAGTCATCTCTACAGCCGCACGTACAAGGTTACCGCGATGCTCTTCAAGCTTCATCTCGAACAGCTCAAACAGCGTGAATGCATCAGCAGTCGCACCAGCAAAGCCTGCAACGACATTACCATGGTATAGCCGTCTCACCTTACGCGCTGTGTGCTTCATCACAATGCTTTGACCGAGCGTCACCTGTCCGTCGCCAGCAATGGTCACACCTTTTCCGTCCTGCACCGCCAATATAGTTGTTCCACGAAGTTCCATATTTTTTCCTTTTATTATTTCCAAAATTCTTTACGATATTCTAGTCTTAGTTCAAATACACGCAAGGCTTCCTCATGTTCAGGAGTAGATGCCTTTGATTTTGCACGTTGTAAAAATTGTTTCATTTTTCCTTTATTATTTTCATAAAGGGCACTGTAGGCTGTGTGTAAATTTGCTCCAAAAAGGTCACCACCAGCAGCAAGAGAACGGGCGTAATAATAGTGCACTTCAGAGTCTTCTGGCACATAGCGCAAAATATCTTTAAAATATGGATAGGCTGCGGTGGGTGAAACCGAATCAGACAGAAGTCTTGCATAGAAGAAGAGGGCCATATAATCTTTTGGATCCATGGTGGTGGCGCGTTGCAACATGATGGCCGCACGATTTTTATCGCCTTTGAGGTAGTGGAAGCGGCCAGCCTCACGCCAGATGAGCTCATCGTTGGGCGCAAGTTCAAGGGCTTTGTCAAAGTCTTTGGTAGCTTGTTGTACGTCGTTGATGCGCGCATTGAGAATGCCATGACCAAGATGGGTTATGGCATTGTTGTCATCTTCAGCGAGAAAAAGCTGCTTAGCAAGATGCACATCACCATAGCGAGCGCGGCAAAGGGCACGCACGCGGAGAAAGCGTTCGTCATTCTCTGGTCTATCTTGGATAGCTTGTGGCAGTGTTTGGATGCGTGCTGTTAGGGACGTGATGCGATCATCGACGGCAGGGTGGGTGCTGAGGTACGTGGGAATACTGGAACCAGAACTCCATTGTTTATCACGGATTTTCTCAAAAGCACCAACCATACCCATGGGCTTAAAGCCAGCTTTGATATGATATTGCAAGCCAATTTCATCGGCCTCTGTTTCATCAATGCGGCTGTAGTTGAGCATCATACTTTGGTTTGCAGCCAAGGAACCTGCCATAATGGCACCCGTCGCATCGCCACCACCACCAAGCAGTGCGCCAGCCAATGCACCAAGCATGGTGACAAGGCTCATGGTCTGCGATTTTTCGATGCGGCTTGCAATGTGGCGTTGTGTTGCGTGAGCGAGTTCGTGAGCAAGAACCCCTGCGAGTTCGGACTCATGTTCCAACTGCATGATGAGGCCCGTATGCACGAACAGGTAGCCACCTGGGCTTGCGAATGCGTTGAGAGAATTATGTAAAAGGACGCTTGTGGTAAAGTTGAATGGCTGTGCAGGTGCTTGTTCGATGAGCTTTTCTACTAACTCTTGCACATAGATTTTTATTTCTGGGTCTTCGATGAGCGGCAGACGTGAGCGTACTAAAACATCAAATTTTTTGCCAAGCTCAATTTCGTCTTTGATGGTAAATTCTCCTATGCCAAATAAGGCATGAGCAGGTGTCACCTTCTGTGGAACGCCAGACATGATTCCCATCATGCTGATGCTTACAATGAGCATGGTAACTAAGGCGTACTTTCGTATATTTTTAAAAAATTTCACGCAACCATTTAGTATTACAAAAAGTATATTTTGTAATGCCCTACAAAAACATTGGTAAAAATGCGTGAGCATATTGTGTACCTACTCAATAAAAATTTTTCCCATGTATAAGGATATAGTGCGAACAGCCTTCACCACTCCATGCGCCGTGAATTACTTTCAAAACTACCAGCTATCATCGCAAATAAAAAGTTTTGAAAGAGGGATGGGGATCTGGGGGAAGGGAGAAAACTTTGTCAGCGTTGCTCTCTGCATCCGTAAGGCTCGAAGACTCGCCTAACGGCTGTGCCTTCGGCACCCTTCGGGCAGGAAACGTTTTCTCCCTTCCCCCAGCGTATCTAAAACTACTTCAAACTAAGCAACGTCCCATTCCATACCAGCAGGGGTATCGCGAACATCGACACCTAGGGTGGAGAGCTCGTCACGGATAGCGTCTGAGCGTGCAAAATCTTTGGCGGCGCGGGCTTCCTTGCGCTGGTCGAGGAGGGCTTCCACTTGAGCTACGTCAATGCGCTTGCGGGCAACACGGGAAGCCTTGAGTGCGACCATGAAGTCAGCTGGTGCACGGTGGAGCACGCCAAGAATAGAGGACCACTGGGTTACAGCTTCGAGCACTTTGGTGAAGAGTTCGCGTGCGCCTTGGCCTTTACGCAGGGTCTTGTCTTCGAGCACACGGTTCACGAGACGAACAATGCCGAAAATGTGGCCAAGGGCTGCGGCGGTGTTCATGTCGTCTTCCATAGCTTGGTAGAATGCGGCGTTAAGGCTGTCAAATTCTGCTGTAATTTCAACAGGTAATGCTGTGCCACTCCACTTAGCGCGCTGAAGCTCCGTAGCAATTTGGCCCAAGGCTTCATAGATGCGCTTGAGGTTCTTTTCAGATTCATCCATGACGGTGAAGGTGAAGTCGATGGGACTACGGTAATGCTTAGTCAACAAGAAGAAACGCAGAACTTCAGCGTCATAGCCTTCTAAAATGTCGCGGATAGTCTTGAAGTTATTCAAAGATTTCGACATCTTTTCGGCATCAACTTGCACGAAACCATTGTGCATCCAATAGCGCACAAATTCCTTATCAAGGGCGGCTTCAGTCTGGGCGATTTCATTTTCATGGTGAGGGAAAATAAGGTCCTGACCACCGCCATGAATGTCCAGCGGCAATGGCATATGCTTCTCGCTCATGGCCGAGCATTCAATGTGCCAACCTGGTCGACCTTGGCCCCAAGGGCTGGTCCAGCTAGGCTCATGAGGTTTTGCGCCTTTCCACAGAGCAAAATCCAGCGGATCTTCCTTTTCTTCGCCAATGGCTACACGAGCACCTGCGCGCATGTCATCAATGTCGCGGCCAGAAAGTTTGCCGTATTCAGGGAAGGAGCGTACTCTAAAGTACACATCACCATTAGGTGTTGAATAGGCCTTATCTTTAGCGATTAGACGCTCACAAAGCTCAATCATTTCAGTAATATGCAGCGTCGCTTTAGGCTCAATGTCAGCGCGGACAATATTCAGCTTATCCATATCCTCATAGAACGCTTCAATATACTTCTCAGCAACAGCTTCGCTTTCCATGCCAGATTCATTGGCGCGTTTGATAATCTTGTCATCAACGTCCGTAAAGTTCCGCGCAAAGGTGACATCAAGGCCCGTATGGCGCAAGTACCGCACCAATACGTCAAAGACTACAGCAGAACGCGCATGGCCAATGTGGCATAAGTCATATGCTGTAATGCCGCATACATACATGTTTACCTTGCCCTCATTAATAGGCACAAAGGTCTCTTTTTTACGCGTCAATGTATTATAAATCTGCATGGAAGCTCCGTATTTTATTTTTTTGTGGGGGAAGGGAAAAGTCCTTTTAGAAAAAAAGTTTTTTCCTTCCCAGCGTTGCTCTCTGCAGCCGTAAGGTTCGAAGACTCGCCTAACGGCTGTGCCTTCGGCACCCTTCGGGCAGGCCACACCCCCCATCCCTTTCCCCAAAAACTTTTATTTGCGGATTGAGGACAGGAAGATAACGAAATTCTGTGGCCGCATGAAGCTTGGAAATCTCAAGATACAATGAAGGTGCGGCGTATTCCTTTCTTCAAAAACTATTTGCGTCGTAATTTTTCTCTAAGGGAGGAAGTACATCGCAACTAAAAAGTTTTGAAGGAGGCAGTGGGCCTTCGACCACCCTTCGGGCAGGCCACAAAATCCCTCACACCCTATTTATCAAAAATTTCAATCCGACGCTGATGGCGGCCGCCTTCGAAAGGTGTTTCGAGGAAGATGCGCACCATGTCCATGGCGAGGCCGGGACCAGTGACGCGTTCACCGAGACAAATGACGTTGGCGTTATTGTGCTGGCGTGTACCACGGGCATGAAATTCACAGGCGCAGAGGGCTGCTCGGATACCAGGGATGCGGTTGGCAGCCATGGACATGCCGATGCCAGTACCACAAACGAGGATGCCGAGCGTTTCTGGACCGTTGCTATTGTCAGCAGCAAGGACGCGCTCACAGACGCTTTGAGCATAGACAGGGTAGTCGCAGCTTTGGGCACTTGCAGGACCAAGGTCCACAACGTTGTAGCCGTCGGCCTTGAGCTGTTCCACGAGAACGTGCTTCAGGGCAAAGCCTGCGTGATCAGAACCGATAATGACAGTGCGTGACATGATATGTTCCCTAAGGTTTGAGTTGTAGGGGATGATGTGCGTAATAGGCTTATTTGTGGAGCGAATTTCTGCTTGCGCTTCGGGCTACGCTTCGGGCTTGGCTTTAGGCTGGGCTTCGGGAGCAGCTTGCGCTTGGCCTTCAGCAGTTGCGTTAGGAGCAGGCTGTTCTGGCGCCAAGTCTTCTGGCTCTGGCGTATATGGAATATCTGGGATATCCAAAACAACAGGCTCAGCGGCTTCAACTTCTTTTTCATCTTGTTGGAAGCGTGTACGAATTGTAGCTTCGTGGCGTGTACGGCTGTTGAGGCGAAGTTTTTCAAGGCGTACGATTTCCTCACGAATGAAGAGAATGCGCTCGCGAATGGCTTCGGCATCCTTTGGGGTTGGAATGCATGGGGCCTCAGCACCGCTTTCAAGGTTCTGGCTTGCGCTTTGCAAAGCATCCAAAAGGCGGCGACCATAGGCGGCTTCTTCGCGGCTTGCTTGCTTTTCCAGTTGGCGCACTTCCATTTTGTGGGAGAGGCCACCAGCCATCCAGCAAACTTCCTTGGTCAAAATAATAAAGCCTGTTTTGAGGTTCGTCCAGACGGCCTTAGACAATGTTTTCATGGAATTTGGAGCGTGATTTTTCATGATTTTTGTGTCCTTTGTATGAAGATGAGAGCATTCATTTAAGGTTGCTAAATATAGTATTAAGCTGTGCAGTATAGTCTTTTATTCCTTGCTTTGCAAAGGATAAAAGGCAGTGCCTTCAGGTATTTGGAGCTCAATCTGTTGAGGCGTAAAGGGTTCGTTGGGATTTTGTCGCTCTTTAAGAAGAACAACGGCCGTATGCTCAACGCCTTTTACACCATGATAGGTGAAGGAAAGTTTGCGTGGCAAGGGAAGTTGTGATGGAAGATTTTTTTCAATGACATCAGGAACTTGTGGATCAGCATAGGCAATATCAAGGACCCAACCTTGGGGCTTGGCTTCATCTGCAAAGCTTGTAGGCTGTTCCTTCCACTGAAGCACAAGGCCATCTGGTGACAAGATGAGCTGACCTTCAGTGCTGAGGGTGCCTTGATTATTAGGGCTTGCTTGCGGTTCAAGGTGGTACGCAATGTCGCCATGTGGCTCGAGGCGTGGGCTGTACTTGGCTTGGGTGTCAAAGCGTGTGCCGAAAACGTCTGCATAGCGGCCATGCATGAGGGCCGTTAAATCGGCAATGGAAAAGGGTACGGGGACACCTAAGGAAAACAGGGGTTTACGGCTTCCATTATGATAGTAAGCCTTTTTTTCTTGCGGTGAATAGAGCAGAAAAGAGTGTGCATCTTCACGCACTTGCGCGACAGTGGCTCCGATGCCAGCAATAATATCAAGGCGCAACGGTGACGGAGCTGATTGTGCACGCTGGGCTTCATCATTGCTCCACATATGCACGACTAAGCGGTGCCCATTGCCACGGGAGTCATAGCGCAAGCTCGACGTAATGCGGTATGGTGCACGATGATTTTCCATGACATGGCAGTACTGCTCATAGGCTTGCCATGTGGCCGCGACTTGCTCTGTAGGGGCTGGGGTATTGGGCGCATGCACGACGGGCTTGGCGCAAGCGGCCAAGAGGCATAGGGCACTAAGGCTAAGGATATTAAGGCAAGTGCGCCACGTTTTTTGTATGTGTGGAATACGTATATTTTTTGTTTGTATAGTATTGAATATATTCATAATTATTCCTATATACGGCGATGCTATGAGTGCTACTTAGCAAGCTGCTGCACTTTATCCGTCAGCACATCTTGATTAGGCGGATTTTTCGTGAGTGCGGTTGAGTATGCCTTGTGCGCAAGGGATTTTTTGCCGAGGGCGAGGGCTATGTCACCATAATGCTCCCAGATTTCTGGCTCATCAGCGCCTAAATCGAGGGCTTTTTTGATGGTCACCATGGCCTCATCATAGCGGCCGAGCTTGAATTGGACCCAAGCGAGAGTATCCATAATATGGCCACTTTGGGAATCAAGAGCCACAGCTTTTTGTGCATAGTCAAGGGCGCGCTGCAAGTCTTGATTGTTTTCCGCAAGGATATAGGCAACGTAGTTGAGGGCTATGGCATGATTGGGATCATACTCTAGTGCTTTTTCCATGGACAAAGCAGCAGCCTCTGTATCACCCATCATATCCAGAATTCTACCACGGCGTATATGGAATTCAGTATCTTTGGGCCAGTTTTTCAGGGCATTATCAATGTATGAGAGGGCCTTTGGATAGCTTTTCGCATTGATGTATATTTGTGCGAGCATATCATAGTAGGCTTTAGTATTAGGATACAATAGAATAGCCCTTTCAAGGGTTTCTAATGCTGTTTTACGTTGTCCTAATTCATACTCTATTTGTGCACGTAATTGCAGTGATCGACTGTGATAGTCGCTGGTATTATTAACGTTATCAAGATAAGCAAGTGCATCTTTACACTTTTTATCTTGCTCATAGGCAATAGCTGCCAAAAAGTAATACGCCTCTTGAGGTGTATGCTCCTTTTGCATCATGGCTTTGAACATATCTTTTGCTTGTGTAAAATACTGAGCATCAAGAAAAGTATGCGCAGAGTGAAGCATCAAGTCCATGACGGTGTCAGGTGCTTTTTCTTCAAGAGTAAGAATACCTTGCATTGCCACGGTATAGGCATTTTTTGCATTGTCAAGCATCATATTCATATCAATAATGCGGATCCAAAGACCAATATTATTGCCTTCTGTACTGATAAGGCCCTTATAAATATGTTCAGCCTTGGCAAAATCTTTTTGCACTTCATATAAATAGGCTAATTCAGCATAGGCTTCTACGAAGCCAGCATTCATTTTAATGGCTTTTGTAAATTCTTTTTCAGCAAGTTTTACATTTTGCAAGCCGAGTGCTGCTTTGGCGTAGTAATAATGTATAACAGCATTCTGTTCTTTGGCAGGAATAGACCGTATAAGATCCTCAGCTTCTGCAAAGTGCTTACTGTCAATATAGGTTTTGATAAGTTCAATGCGTACGTTTTCATTACCATGATCATGAGCGTAGGCGTTTTGCAAAGCTTGGAGAGCATCATCATACTTTTGTAAAGTTGATGATGCTTCAGCGTATAATAACGTTAATCTCGTATCGTTGGGGTATTCTTGCAAAGCTCTATGCAACAATGACTGTGCTAGCTCCTTTTCCTCATTGATGAATAGAAAGGTGCTAGCATCATTGTACCATGCAATATCTAGGCGCAAACCTGTATCTTTGGAAAGAGTTTCCATGCTGTTAATGGCTTGAAGCCCAGCCACAACATCATTGCGCAATGCAGCTATATTCAAAAGAATGTTCTGATAAGTATATTCTGCATTATCAGATAATTGCCATACAAAGCTCTGCTCTTCTTGTACAGGCTTCGTATATGCATTTTCTTGGTTTGCATGCATGCCTTGCATCGTTTGGCAAGATATGAGCAGTGGACATGCCAAAAGAATTGAGCACAATGCAGTGCACATAGTTCGTAGAATAGGCATAGTTGTGTCTTTTGTATCTATATTGCGGTTCATGAAAATCATGAATAGTTCCGTTTTTTACTGTAAGCTATAGGTCTTAGCGTGAAATCCAATCTGCTGAGAAGTCATCAATTTCCTTGAACAAATGATCACGAATTTTTTGCAAAAGACGTGCTTCAATTTGCCGCACGCGCTCACGTGTAATGTGGTATTTTTCACCAATTTCGCGCAAGGTGATGGGCTCTTCGGACAATAAGCGTTCGTGCAAAATGTCCAGTTCTTTTTCAGACAGCAGAGGAATGATGGTTTTGAGCTTATCCTGCACCATGTGTGCAATTTCATGGTTGGATAAAGCTTCTTCAATCCCTGGACCAAGCGCAGGTAAAAAGTCCATACGTGACGCACCGTTAGCATCGTCGCCCACAGGCACATCAAGGGATACATCTGAGGCATCGAGGCGTTGTTCCATCTCAATGACTTGTTCTTTGGTCACGTTGAGACGTTCGGATAAGGCAGCGGCATCTGGATCAAAGCCTTGCAAGATGAGCTTTTGCCGTTCTTTATTGAGATTATAAAAAAGTTTACGCTGAGCTTGGGTTGTGCCGATTTTAACCATGCGCCAGTTATCCATAATAAATTTAAGGATATAGGCCTTAATCCAAAAGGCGGCATAGTAGGAAAATTTGATGCCCTTATCAGGGTCAAACTTGTTCACAGCACGCATGAGACCGACGTTGCCTTCTTGCACAAGGTCAAGCACATTTTGCATCCAACGACGCTGAAAATCCATGGCAATTTTGACCACGAGGCGCAGGTGCGAGGACACAAGACGGAAGGCTGCATCGCGGTCATTGCTTTCCACAACACGCCGTGCAAGCTCTTGCTCTTCCTCAGGTTTGAGCATGGGGAAGCGACTGATTTCTTTGAGATAAAGGTGGAGGCTATCCTTAGAAGAGCTTACTTGCGCAGGTGTATTGAGGCTGAAGGTATCAATGTTTGCGCCTGTAAAATCGTCTAGGCTTTCTGCATCATCTTCATCGCCAACATCGATGATATCGTCATCATTGTCGAGATTATCGTCTTCGAGGTTTTCGTCATCGTCAAGATCATCATTTGGGTCATCGTTTGGGCCAGTCTCCACAACTATTTCAACGCGAGCTTTTGCAGGCGCATCGTCGTCGCGTGTGCTTTGCCCATCAGCAGTACCATCGACGACGGTTTTGGCTTTGCGGCGCGAAGATTTTTTACGTGCAGGAGTGGCCTTTTTGGCCGTGAAAACGTCGTCGCTTTCCAGAATAATCTCTGGCTCAATGATTTCAGCCTCAATAATTTCTGTTTTTATGCGGTCGTCGGCTAAAAGAATGGCGTCAGCCGCAGCTTCGAGATCCATTTTTGGGTCTACTTTGGAAGGTAAAATCGTTTTATCATCGTCCAAATGTGTATTTTTTGTAGTGGAAAGAGTTTTATTACTGCGCAATGAATTTTTTTTCTGGTCGTTTTTTTTGTTCAATGGGCAAGCAAGAACTTCAACATTATCCACGATAATGCTTTCTGTTTTGCCAGTTTTGCGCTTTGTTTTGTGTGTTTTTACTTCCATATCTTCATTTTTTTCTAATAAAGACGCTGCCTTATCTGCTTGATCTAAAAACGTATTCATACGATATTTTTTTAACCTTTGACCGATACGTCGGTAGTAAGACCCCAGAGGATGAAAGAAAAGCGTGGCATATGTGGAGCACTGGGGTGATTTCATGGTATAGTTATTGTTTGTCCTTTTCAATGTTTTTCAGTAAACCCAAACGGCGTTCTGTTTGCATAGCCCTTTCCATAGCTTTTTAGGGGGTAGGGGCGTTATTATATTGTAGGAGCTTTCTATGTCAGATTTTCGTCAAGCCTTGCGCTCAAAGCGTCGTCTTTTTTTGGATGGTGGTCTTGGGACCATGTTGCAATCTCGTGGTTTGCCAGCAGGTGTGAGCCCAGAATGCTTTAGTTTTGAGCGTCCAGATGTGCTCTTGGGCATCCACGCAGACTATGCTCGCGCTGGTGCTGATATTCTTATCACCAATACTTTTGGTGGCACGAGCTTTAAGCTTGGCGACGGTCTTGATGTAACGGCGTTCAATACGCGCATGGCGAGCATTGCCCGTGAAGCAGCGACCACGGTTGCTGGCGAAACAGGGCGCGAAATTTTTGTTGCTGGCGACATGGGACCAGTTGGGCATTTTGTAAAGCCTCTTGGTGACCTTGAGCCCATGGATTTGATTGCGGCTTTCCGTGAGCAAGTGCGTGGCCTTGTGGCTGGTGGTGTGGACCTGCTCATCATTGAGACGCAATTTGACCTAGCGGAAGCCCGCGCCGCTGTGGCTGCTGTGCGTGCTGAGACAGATTTGCCCATCATGGTGTCCATGACCTTTGAAGAGGGTGTCAGCCTCACAGGCAGCACGCCACGTATTTTTGTTGAGACCATGCTCAATCTTGGTGTAGACGCTTTGGGCACCAACTGTAGCGCTGGACCTGAGCAAATGCATGGCGTGGTAACAGAATTGCTTGCGCATTCCACTGTGCCTGTGCTTGTAGAGCCTAACGCGGGCTTGCCAGAACTCATTGATGGCGAAACCCATTTCCGTCTGCCACCAGAAGCGTTTGCGGAAAAGACGGCAGACTTTGCGCTTATGGGAGCGCAGCTTTTGGGCGGCTGTTGTGGTACGACTCCAGACCATATTGCGGCTTTGCGTGCCCGTGTTGAAGCCATGCCAGAGGCTGATTTTGCACCATGGCCCAATGTGACAGCCAGCGGCATTGTCTTGACCACGCGTTCACATCTTGTGCGTGTGGGTGGTCATGAGCCATTGCGTATCATTGGTGAGCGCATCAATCCAACGGGCAAAAAAGCCCTCATTGCTGAATTGCAAGCTAATGATTTTTCTCTCGCTTTGCGTTTTTCCGACGAACAAGTAGCTGCTGGTGCACCTATCCTTGACGTGAACGTGGGTGCGCCCATGGTCAACGAAGCAGAGCTTTTACCAAGCCTTGTGCAGCAGCTCACCGCACGCCATGGTGTGCCTCTTTCCTTGGACTCTTCGCTCATGGAAGCCTTGCACCTTGCCTTGCCATATTGCCCAGGTTCCTCGCTTATCAATTCCATCAGCGGCGAGCCCATGCGTATGCAAGAGCTTGGTCCTTTGTGCCGTGATTTTGGAGCACCCTTTATTTTATTGCCGTTGCAGGGCCGTAAACTGCCTGTCATGGCTACGGAACGCATTGCAATTATTGAATCCTTGCTTGCAGAAGCCGAAAGCCTTGGCATTCCACGTCGTTTGATTATGGTTGACGTTTTGGCCCTTGCAGTTTCATCTAAAGCTGAGGCTGCGCGCCAATGTCTTGAAACTATCCGTTGGTGTACAGCAAATGGCCTTCCAACAACTATTGGTTTGTCCAATATTTCCTTCGGTTTGCCAGCGCGTGAGCTGCTCAATTCCACGTTCCTTGCCATGGCTGCAGGTGCTGGTTTGAGTTCATGCATCGCACATCCAAGCAATACGCGCATGCGAGAAACCATTGCTGCGGCGGACGTGCTCCTTGCCCATGATGATAATGCCGAGCGCTACATTGCTGGCTATGCCAACTGGACGGCTGCCAACACTGAGGCCAGTGGCCCTGTGAACGCGCCCCAAGCGCACGCTGCTATCACAACTATTGAGGACGCTGTAATCCGTGGTGACCGCGAAGGTGTTGTGCCCATTGTGGAGCGCGAGCTAGCTGCTGGTGCTGTCGCTTTTGATCTTGTGCAAGAAAAGCTTATTCCGGCTATCACTGAAGTTGGCAACCGTTATGAGCGACGCGAATACTTTTTGCCACAGCTCATCCGTTCTGCTGAAACCATGCAGACAGCCTTTGCAGTCCTTAAGCCATTATTGGAAGCTAGCCGCGAAAATGTGAAGCGTCCATGCATCATTATGGCCACCGTTGAAGGCGATATCCACGACATTGGCAAAAATATTGTGACGCTTATGCTTGGCAATTATGGCTTTGATGTTGTGGACCTTGGTAAGGATGTGAAGGCTGTGGATATTGTGGATGCAGCGGAAAAGCATGGTGCTAGCATCATCGGTCTTTCTGCACTCATGACCACGACCATGGTTCGCATGGAGGACACGGTAAAGCTTGTGAAAGAGCGTGGCCTCAATATCCGTGTCATTATTGGCGGTGCTGTGGTGACTGCGGCCTTTGCTGAGGCCATTGGTGCTGATGGTTATTCTACTGATGCTGTTGATGCTGTGCGTTTGGCTAAGTCCCTCGTCGACTAGCTGGCCAGTTGGCCAGTCGACTAGTTGACCAGTTGGTCAGTCGACTAGCTGGCCAGTTGGCCAGTCGACTAGTTGACCAACCGCGAGGCCAAGGTTGACTAGTCTGTAGAATAGTTGAATACTGCCTAGGTCATTCAATTCTTATTCAAAAAAAATTATGAGCGGACGAAGTAAAGCCAGAAATAATGGCTTTGGCCGCATAAAGACTAAAGAGGTTATTATGAAGGAATATAGCTTGGTCCGTTCGTTTTTCGTCGTAGCATGCTCATGCTTCCTAGGTTGTATGCCTTGTCTGGATGCACCTGCCTTTGCTCAGTCAGCCAACAATGGCGCCAATGTAGAAAAGGTTGCTTGGAATGAGTCTCAGGGAAGCCAGCAGTCTCAAAGCACTTGGGGTAATGCTAACTCCAATTCTAATTCCAACTCCAAGTTCAACAGTGGCGGAAGTGCTTGGGGAAATTCTAACTCTACTTCGAACTCGAATTCCAATTCTGGTAATAGCGGTAGCAGTTGGGGCAACTCTAATTCCAACGCGAATTCCAATAGTGGTGGAAGTAGCTGGGGAAATTCCAAGTCTAATTCCAATTCTGGCGGCAATGGCACTAGTAGCTGGGGCAACTCTGTTTCCACATCTGGCAATAAACAAATGAATGTTGTCATGCCAGATCCTCTAAAGCAGATTTCCTATGCTGAATACCAAAAGATGGTGAGCCAATATCGAGGTAAAGTCGTTTTGGTGAATTTCTTTGCTACGTGGTGCGGACCTTGCCGCCAAGAAATTGCAGACCTAAAAGTCTTGCGCACAAAGATTTCCACAGATGATTTAATTATTATCAGCGTGTCCGTTGATGATAATAAATCGGATCTTAGTGCCATGCTTCGTGAACAGAACTTTAACTATCCCACTGCATGGGCAAGTAATGACCTTCGGAGAGCTTTTAATATTGGATCCATTCCACGCGTGATTATTTATGACCGCCAAGGTTCCATTTGGACGGATCATGAAGGCCTTGTACCGCGCGAGCAATTTTTTGATATTGTGCAAAAAATGGTGAATTTCTAAATGTCAAAGCCCTTTATACGCAAAGCACGCATTAGTGATGTGAAATATATCCACGCCTTACTCATGGGGAGCGCGGGCCAGCGTTTGCTTTTGCCCCGTTCTTTGAGTAATCTTTACGGCCACGTACGGGACTTCCTTGTTGTGGACCCTGATAATGGCGAGCCGCCAGTGGCATGCTGTGCGCTTGCAATCATGTGGTCAGATATGGCAGAAATCCGTTCTTTGAACGTGGCTGAAAGTCATCGTGGTCAGGGCTGGGGGCGTCGTCTTGTGGAAGCTTGTGTCAGCGACGCTGTGACCCTTGGCATTTATCGCGTTTTCACGTTGACCTATCAGGTGTCGTTTTTTGCCAAGCTTGGTTATGTGGAAGTGAGCAAAGATACCTTGCCGCAAAAGGTTTGGGTTGACTGTATTCATTGTCCGCAATACCCAGATTGCGATGAAACGGCTATGTTACTCAATCTAGAATAGACTATATATTGCGTCATATAGGTGAAAAATTATGCAAGAATTGAAGAATTTGCAGGTTGTGTACTCCAAAGAGCAAATTGCAGCACGTATTGCTGAGCTTGGAGCTGAAATTAGTCAAGTTTATGAGGGACAAGACCTTGTGGTCATCTGTGTATTAAAGGGTGGCTTCATGTTTTTTGCTGACCTTGTACGCCATATTACAGTGAAGCCAGAGCTTGATTTTGTACGCCTTGCTAGCTACGGCAATAAATCCGAAAGTAGCCGTGCTGTAAGTTTTACTAAAGACGTTGAAATTTCGCTGCAAGACAAGCATGTGCTCATTGTTGAGGACATTGTGGACACGGGCCATTCTATGAAATTCCTCATGGATCAGCTTGAGGCTCGTGGAGCTAAGAGTTTGCGTCTTGCTGTTTTGGTGAACAAGACAGAACGTCGCGAAGTTGCTGTGCAGTCGGACTTTATTGGTTTCTCTTTGCCATCTGGTTTTATTGTGGGTTATGGCCTTGATTATGCTGAGAAATACCGCGAACTTGATGGTATTTACGAAGGCTCTTTCTAAGGTATAAACGTTGACACAACGCTGATTTTTGTGGCCTTATTGCTTGGGGCCGGTCTTGGGAATTTGGAATACTTGTTCATGAGGTTTATATGATTGTTACCTGTCCACAATGTGCTACGCAGTATAATCTGCCAGAATCGTCTGTGCGCGAAGGCGCTAAGGCTCGTTGCGCTCAGTGTAAAACGATTTTTATTATCCATGTACAGGCACAGGCTTTGCCGGTGGATTATCAAGCCCAGCAGCAGATTATTCCCCAGCAACAGGTTATTCTCCAGCAGCAGGTTACTCCCCAACAACAGGGTATTTCCCAACAGCAGGTCCAATCTCAGCCTCAGCAAGCAGCATTTCCTACGCAAAATCAAGGGCAAAATCAGGTCCAAAATTCGCCTTACAAGCAAGCCCCAGCTGAGATTATTGTTGCTGATGGTTTGCCACCGTTGACAGCGCTCACTCGGACGCCACAGCATAACCCAGCCGCTTCATCAGTCGCCTCACCAGTCGCGTCTTCACCCGTGTCGCCGCCGACGTCACCCTCATCATTACTTGACGCACCAGCTATGCAAGGGGCTAGCCCTGTGTCGCCACAGGTCTCATATCAGGCTGCATATGAGGCCCCACCAGCCCAGCAGGCCCCACAAGCCTATGCCGCAAGCCCATACACCCAAGCCCAAAGCCTCCACATGGATCACTTGGGCGATGTAAGCTCCATGACAGGACAAGCGAACCTTGCTCGTCGGCCGCATAATGGGCAGGTGAGAGAGACCGCTACGCCTTTAGCTTATGGCTCAGGCGAGAGCGCAAATAATCCCCATGCTTTCAATGAAAGTCATCAGGATGAAAAGCCCACAGCGTTGCAGTCTTTTGTGACGGCCCTGCTTTTTCTCGCCATTTTCGGTATGCTTGGTTATGGTGCATGGCGTTATATGCCGCGTCTTGGCAATGACCAGCTAGAAGCTGAAGCGAGCCGCATTGCTCATGTTAGTGACCAAATAAAAGACATTGCCTTGCACAATGTACGGCAATATACCGTGCAAAGTAGCAAGGCTGGACTCTTGCTCGTCATTGAAGGGCGCATCATCAATAATTTCCGTAGCCCACGAGAAATGGTGAAGGTTGAGGCCGCCTTATACGATAAGGATGGCAAGCGGCTTGAGAGCACACAACAGTTGTGTGGTGTGCTTGTATCCAAATTGCAAATGCAAATTTGGGATGCCAAAGAGATTGAAGCAGCCCTCGATAATGAGCTTGAAGCGTATGCCCACAATGTCAATATTGCTTCCGGCACGTCTGTCCCATTCATGGTTGTTTTTGTTGATCCACCTGCATCAGTAGCGAGTTATGGTGTGCATGTTGTGGATGCCCAAATACCGCCAAACTATAAATAGTTCGAGCCTTTACAGTAGCTAAGTCCCTCGATTTTCAACTATACCTGTTTCATCATCTTATACCCCACCTATATTATGGCCAAGACAAAAGAAACCTATCAGTGTTCAGCGTGTGGGGCTAAGGCCTTGCAATGGCGTGGCCAATGCCCAACATGCAAAGAATGGAACACCCTTGAGGCTGTGACCATTACCGTGTCCAAAACGCCGCGTGCAGGTTCGCCGCGCAACGGTGTTTTGTCATCTGCTTCGTCAACAAAACCCATGGCTTTGCGCGATGTCTCCGAAACAGATGCCAAGCCATTTGGCACGGGCCTCGAAGCTTTAGACCGCATTTTGGGCAAAGGTTTTGTTCCAGGTGCGGCTATTTTATTTGGTGGTGAACCGGGTATCGGCAAATCAACCTTGCTTTTGCAACTAGCAGGATCCGTGGCAGAATCTGGCCGCGATGTGCTCTATCTTTCTGGTGAAGAATCGTTACCGCAAATTCGTGGGCGGGCAGAACGTCTTGGCGTTTTACATGAAGGACTTCTTGCCCTCGCAACAACGCGTGTCGAAGATGTTTTTGATGCACTGGAAGGCCCTAATCCACCGGCCCTCCTTGTGCTTGACTCCGTTCAGACATTGACCTCAGACCTCGCCGAAGGTTTACCTGGTAACGTAAGCCAAGTTCGCGCTGTGGCCACAGAAGTTGTGGAGCGTTGCCGCCGTAGTGGTACTACAGTCTTGCTTGTGGGCCATGTAACCAAAGATGGTACCCTTGCAGGGCCGCGCCTTCTAGAGCACCTTGTGGATACGGTCATCTCCCTTGAAGGTGACCGCCGACAAATGTTCCGCATGCTCCGTGTCCTCAAAAACCGCTTTGGTCCCAACCAAGAACTCCTCGTCTTCGAAATGCAACAGCGTGGTCTCGAAGTTGTAGAAGACCCCTCAACCTTCTTCCTTGGCGCACGCGATCCAGCCTTAAGCGGAACAGCCGTGGTCATGGCTGTGGATGGACAGCGGCCTTTTGCCGTAGAAGTGCAAGCCCTCGTGACCCGTTCTTACCTCGCCATTCCGCGCCGTACAGGTCTTGGCTTTGACGTGAACCGCCTCCATCTACTCTTAGCAGTGCTTGAAAAACGCCTTCACCTCAATTTTGGCCAAGTGGACATTTATGCCAAAATTGGCGGTGGTTTACGCTTGCAAGATCCTGGTATCGACCTTGCCCTCGTGGCAGCCATGTTGTCCTCCTTTTATGACATGCCATTGCCTGAACGGGCTATGGTCTGGGGCGAAGTGGACTTAAATGGTCAAGTTAGGCATGTCGCAGCCCATGATTTACGGCTTGCACAAGCTAAGCGTCTTGGATATAAGCCCATTCTGCATCCAGCTGGCGACTCCAATACAGGTAGTTCAAGTCGCGACGGCATTGCCACTGTGGCGGATTTGCAAAAACGCTTGTTCGGTAAAGCCAGAGCACCGCGTAATTCTGAAGAATAGACATCAAATATTAGGTATCTCGTTCTCGAGCCTATCTTCTCCCCCTCAACCTCTTACTCTCCCAAAGGTTTTCTCATGAGCGACGCACCAAAGGGCGCTATTTTACAGCGCGACGCACAAACCTACGCTATTGTCCCACGCACTCCTTGCGGCTTGTTGACGCCTGACAATCTCGACGCCATCTCCGCAACCTGCCGTAAATTCGATATTCCCATCGTGAAAATCACGTCTGGTCAGCGCCTTGCCCTCGTTGGCATGAAGGCCGAAGACCTCGACGCCATTTGGGCTGACTTGAAGCTCGACATGGGTGAAGCTCTCGAAGTAGGCTTCCACTACTCCCAAGCTTGCCCAGGCATCACTGTCTGCTCCAAGGGTCAACAAGACTCCCTCGGCATGGGCCTTGCTCTCGAAGAAGCATTTACCGGCCAAAAGTTCCCTGCAAAGGTAAAGTTTGGCGTATCTGGCTGTCCTCTCTGTTGTGGCGAAAGCTATGTCCGTGACATCGGTCTTATTGGTTCTGGCAAAGGCTGGACCGTCATCGTTGGTGGCCACTCCGGTGCAAGCCCACGCGTCGGTGACACCCTCGCTAAAGGCCTCACCACAGAAGACGCACAAGCATTGGTCGCCAAATTCCTCGACTACTACCGCGAAAATTGCTCCAAGAAGCTTCGCGTAGCCAAGTTCGTCAACAAAGTTGGCATCGACGCTATCAAAGAAGCCCTCGGCGTCGCTGAGTAGTTAGGTCGTTAGTTTTTTATTTTTTGGGGGGG
>JAWXUA010000017.1:0-29686 GCA_044433065.1 Pseudomonadota bacterium | reverse complement strand
GAAGGGGAAACTTTCTTCAGAAAGTTTCCCCTTCCCCCAGAAAAAAATAAAAATAAAAAAGGGCAAACTATGTTTACGCTCACAACGATACAGGGCCATGAACGGATGTCCACGCGCGAGCTGTTGATACGGCTTCGCACGGCGGTGACTGAGGGAGCCCGAGATATTTATATTGATGGTTCTGGCCAGCATGATATTGGCGGTCCGCTTTGGAGTGCTGATGGTGGGCCTTTGCATATTAGGGTGAAAAATCCGGGCCAGCGTGTTGGCGCTATGTGCCTGCCGAATACTTCTGTTTTTGTGGAGGGCTCAGCCCCTGCTGACGTTGGCTGGCTGAACGCTGGCGGACGTATTACGGTGACGGGCGATGCTGGCGATACGGCAGGACATTGTGCTGCTGGTGGTACGCTGTATATTGGTGGCCGCGCTGGTACACGCTCTGGTTCGCTCATGAAGCATGACCCTCAGTATGCTGCACCAGAATTGTGGGTGCTCAAGACTGTTGGGGCCTTCTCTTTTGAATTTATGGGCGGCGGCTACGGGGTTATCTGTGGCCTGCGCGATGGTGCTGGTCTGCAAGATAAGCAGAGCGGCGCGGTTTGCCATGCGCATACTGAGGCCCCTGTGCTTGGCGAACGTCCTTTCGTTGGCATGGTTGGCGGCGTTGTGTATGTTCGTGGATCTTTGCCAGCATTGCCGAATAATGTTGTGACAACGCCTCTGTCCGTTGGCTGTGAAGAAGATATTGAATTTTTGCAGAATGGCTTGCCACGCTTCCTCGCTTCGGTTGGACGCTCCGATGCCATTGAATTGCTCACTGACTGGACCCAGTGGACCAAGGTTACACCCATTCCACCAGCTATGGCTGCGGCCGCTAGTGCACCGCGTAAAGTGTCTGCGTTCCGTAAGGCCATGTGGCCTGCTGAAGGTCTCTTCGGTGATGTTCTTGTGGACGATGGACGTGTGTCGCCGCTCATCCCTATGGGCGACCTACGGCTGCGTGTGGTATCTTGGCAGCAAAGTAAGTGCATCGACTGCGAACTGTGCTCCCAAGCTTGTCCGCAAAAAGCTATTAATCGCGCTGTCCCACATCTTCCAGAAGATCAAGCACCAGTCCCAGAAGGCAAAAAGCCCAAGAAGGTCAAAGGCATCTATTCTGTCAATGACGCTAAATGCATCGGTTGCGGCCTCTGCGCTGGCGTTTGCCCAACGTCTGCTTGGAAATTGTTGGTCACGCCTCCACCTGTTTGGGAATAGGATTTGATTGCTTGGGTGAGGCAGAAAACTGTTGGAAAAGTTTCTTGCCTCTCCCAGCGTTCTTGCTGTGACTGTAAAGCTCGAAGTCTCGCTAGCAGCCATGACCTTGGGGCTACCCCTCGGGCAGACCAGCCACCCCTCCATCCTTTAAAACTTTTTATTTATGGATGAAGTGGCTAACTTCGTACGGCATTTACGAACACATGCTTAATTGATGAATAAGATACATAAAAAAAGCGGTTAGCACTATGATGAGTGTTAGCCGCTTTTATTTGTGTGAAGGGGACAGTGGTTGGATAAAGGCTTATTGCCCTTGTTTCCGCAATGTTTCAATCTGTGCATTTTGCCTATGCGATGTAATGGCGATGACGAAGACCGATGACATGATGAGAACCATGCCCACAGCGTTTTCTAGGCTGAAGACTTCGTGGAAGACAAAAACGCCAATAAGCATAGCGGTCACAGGTTCTAGACAACCGAGAATAGCTGACAGTGATGAACCAATGATTTTAACTGACGCAACGAGGGCTAGATTTGATAGCGCAGCTGTCACGACCGCAAGTAAAATGATATTGACCCACTGCATTGGCTCATGAGGAATGACAAGACCATCAATGGTAAAGCCAATGATGCCAAGGAGCGATGCTCCAACAGTGAGGACGTAGAATGTAATGACGGAACTGTTGGCAACGTTTATCTTGGTTACTTGTAGTGTCACAACGTACATACCTGCAAAGAATGCACATAATAGGGTCAAAGCCATGCCAGTCATATTGATGTCAATACTGCTGCTCTGCAAGGAGAACATGGCCACACCGGCAAATGAGAGGAGTGATGCAGTGAGTGTTGATATTTTAAAGCGCTCATTGAAGAAAAGAACCATCATGAGTACGACTAAAACAGGGTAACAAAAGTGTACTGTGGCTACAATACCACTATCAAGATAGTATAATGCAAAGAAAAATGATGCTGCAGCGCTTGAATATAGAGTTGAGATACCTGAAAGTTTTATGAAGTCTGCTTTTGAAACACGTAATGATACACCACGCATAGAGAGAACGAGACCTAAAATCACAGCAGAAATGGCAAATCGACTAAATAATATGGTCATAGATGGAATGCCATCAGCCATGAGCGGCAGTGCGAAGAAAGGACCAAAGCCATATGAGCATGAAGCAAGAGCCGCTAAGAGGAAACCTTTGAGCATGGTATACTACCGTTGTAAGAAAGTGATATAGAGGACATTGTCTATATAACGTAATTGTTTCAAAGTAAAATGAATGTTGTATTGTAATTTTACAGGTCAGCATAAAAAAAGAGCACATAGTTTCCCATGTGCTCTTGAATGGCGTACGTAGCCAAAAAAATTGGCCGCTGCTTGCCTATATTTTTTCCCAGTAACTTAATCAATAAATCGCATAATTTCAGCAACATCCTTGCGAGCTACTGGACCGGTTTCACCATCTTCGTAGCCGTAGACGATAAGCGCAGCGATGGTTTCGTCTTCGGGAAGATTGATGAGCTTAGCTGCTGCTTCATTGTCAAAAATACCAAAAATACAGGTACCTACACCTTTTTCGTGAGCAGCAAGACAGAAGGTTTGGCACGCGATACCAGCGTCGAAGGTTTCCCATGCGTTGGCTTCGGTTTTGTAGCCATAGGCTTCGACCTTGCCACTTTTGCCTTTCACGAAGCTCAGGACAGCTACACCAGGAGCGGTCTTCAAGGTGTTGATATTGTAGGCAAAACCACGCATGCCATCCTGTACAAACTGCTCAATGATTTCTGAATTGTCCACGAGAGTGTAGCGTGCCACTTGCAGGTTGCCCCAACTTGGTGCCCAGCTAGACAGCTCTACGATTTCGGTCATAAGTTCGCGGCTTACCTTTTCATTCTTGTACTTGCGAACGCTACGGCGTCCTTTAATCATGTCAATGGCGTTCATAATTACCCTTTATAAAGATGGTTTTATGGTGAAATGTTTCGTGTTGTAGTTCAATATTATAGCTATAATATTGTTTTATTAAATTACAACAGATATAAATATGGCTGTAATAAGAACAATTTGCCAAAATACACATTTTTGTGTACATTGTTCTTATGCAGCTTCAACGACTATATAAATATTCATTTCTTTGTGGCAAGGCGCGCTGCAAAAAATATATGGGATTTTAAGGACCGTTATGACTTTTTCCGCTGATACTATTCTGCTGAGTGCAGAGCAAGCCATTGATATTGTAAAGAAATCTTGCCATAGCCATGAACAAAATCAAGAAGACATAAGGCTTTTTGCTTCGGCCAATGCGTTGCGTGAGAAATATTTTGCTAACCATATTGAATTATGCGCAATTATTAACGCTCGCTGTGGCAACTGCGATATGGACTGCCTTTTTTGTGTGCAGAGCAAGCACAGTACTGCGTCCGTGGAAAAATTTCCGCTCATGTCAGATGAGCTTTTGCGCCAACGTATTCTGAAACTTGCGGCTACTCCAGTGCGCCACATTGGCCTTGTGACCAGCGGTGGCACCTTGCCTGCGCGTGATGTTGAGCGGTTGCAAGCTGTGTGTGCTTCATTGATTGAAGAGTGCCCAAGCTTGAAAGGGCGCCTTTGCGGGTCCCTTGGTAAACTCGGTGCTGAGGCTATGCAGTCGTTGCAAGCTTGTGGAATTACACGTATTCATCATAATCTTGAATGCGGTGAGCAGTTCTACGCCAGCATTTGTACCACGCAAAAATGGTCCGACCGCGCCGCAACCATCAGCCGCGCTACGGACCTTGGCCTCGAGGTTTGCGCTGGTGGTCTCTTTGGCCTTGGTGAAACATGGGATGACCGCATCGCTTTGGCTGAAGCCCTCAATGCTCGCCAAGTGAAGAATGTGCCGCTCAATTTTTTTGTAGCGCGACAGGGCACGCCTATGGCTGATATGCAAGCTCTGACTTCTCTCGAGGCACTCCGCATTATTGCATTATTCCGACATCTTATGCCCACAGCAACCTTACGCGTCTGTGGTGGCCGTCCTCAAATTCTGCAAGACCGCCAGTCGGAAATCTTCCATGCTGGTGCCAATGCGCTCATGACAGGCGACTATCTGACAACGCACGGCTATGGTATTGACCACGACGTTGCCATGATTGAGGAGTTGGGATTAGCTCTTTAATTTAGGGAGGACGTGGCTATGCATCTTTAGGCCATAAGTAAGTACTCAATAATATAGCGTGATTACTCACTTCTATTTTAGCAAAAAAACACCAAAGCCATTGACTTTATTAAGTACACTCTCTACATAAATCCATCCCTTTATAGGGCACAGATTTTCCCCATGCGCCGTAATTTTTCCGTTCAAGGGATACATTTTCTACGTAACTAAAAAGTTTTATAGATGTGAGGGGGAGACTTGTTCGACAGTTTTTTTCCCCACATCAGCATCAAAAATACAATGAGGTCCGAAAGAATTGGCAAGGAAGCATTCTATGCAGCAGTGGAGTGCCCAAGACTCTGCTGAGCTTTATGGCATCCGCAATTGGGGTGCAGGGTATTTTGATATTAATGCAGCTGGCGATGCAGTCATTAAGCCTTTTGGCGCTGCGCATCCAGCAGCGGTAAGTATTCCTGAAATCATCGAGGGTATGCGTGAGCGTGGTCATGATATGCCTGTGCTTTTGCGCATCGAGAATATTCTAGATTCGCAGATTTCCAGCCTCCACGCATCATTCCGCAAAGCGATTTCTGGCCTTGGATATGCAGGTGAATATCGTGGCATCTTCCCGATTAAAGTTAACCAGCAGCAGCAAGTTGTCGAAAAGATAGCAGATTTTGGCTCTAGGTACCATCATGGTCTTGAAGTTGGCAGTAAGGCAGAGCTTATCGCAGCGCTTTCGCAAATGAAGGACCGTGAGGCATGCCTTGTGTGTAATGGCTATAAGGACCAAGAGTTTATCGACCTTGGTTTGTATGCTGTGCGCATGGGCTATAAGTGCATCTTTGTCATTGAAATGCCAAATGAATTGGCACTTATTTTACGCCGTGGTGAAGAGCTTAATGTGCGCCCACTCATTGGGGTTCGTGCTAAATTATCCATGAAAGCGAGCGGCCATTGGAGCAGTTCCGGTGGTGAGCGGTCCACTTTTGGTCTGAGCACGTCGCAAATTATGGATATTATTGATTCGCTTAAGGCGTGCGATAAACTCGATTGCTTCCGTCTGCTTCATTATCATCTTGGATCGCAACTTTCCAATATCCGTGACATCCGTTCTGGCGTCATGGAGGCCAGCCGCATCTACGCTGGTCTTGTGGAAGAGGGCGCGACCATGGGGTATTTGGACCTTGGCGGCGGTCTTGCTGTGGACTACGATGGTTCCCATACAAACTACATAAGTAGCCGAAATTATACGCTTGATGAGTACTGCACAGACATTATAGAAGCGGTCATGACCATTCTTGATGAGCAGGGCATTAAGCATCCACACATCATTACGGAGTCGGGCCGCGCTACTGTGGCTTATTATTCCGTGCTCCTTTTCAATGTCCTTGATGTCAGCAAGCCTGAAGTTGATGACTTGGATAGTCCTGAAAATCTTGAGGCGCTGAGCAAGTTGCCCGAGGATACACCAGAAGCAATCCGCAATATGCGTGAAGTTCTCAACAATATGAACTTACGCAATTTGCAAGAGTGCTACAATGATGCACTATATTACCGTGATAATGTGCGTCAGCTTTTCCTTTCTGGTCAAGTAACATTGCGCCAACGTACATTATCTGCGCGTATTTTCTGGCTTATTATGCATCGCATTGCAGAAGAAAAGCAGAAGTTAAAATATGTTCCTAAGGATCTTGCTGAAATAGACAATGCCCTTGCTGATATTTATTATGCCAATTTCAGTGTTTTCCAGTCGCTACCAGACTCATGGGCCATTGATCAGCTGTTTCCACTTATGCCATTACATCGTTTACAAGAGTTTCCCTCACGTCAGGGGATTATCTCAGATATCACCTGTGACAGCGATGGCCGCATCGACCACTTCATTGATCCGCAAGGCATGAAGAGTACCCTCGATTTGCATCCACTCATCGCCAATCAGGAATATTATCTTGGGGCTTTCTTAGTCGGGGCTTACCAAGAAACCCTTGGCGACTTGCACAATTTGCTTGGTGACACGAACGTCGTCAGCATCCGTGTGAACGAGGATAGCACGTACGAGTTTGTCCGTGAAATTCAAGGGGATACTGTGGCTGATATTCTCTCCTATGTGGAATATGAGCCGCGCCGTATCATTGAATCAATTCGCGATGACGCAGAGCGGGCTGTATCAGAAGGGCGTATCACAGCCTCAGATCGTTTCAAAATTATGCAGGCTTACGAAAACGGTTTGCGCGGCTATACGTATTTTGAAAGGTAGTTGACTGGGTGAGAGTGAAGAAAACTTTTGGAAAAGTTTCCTTCCCACAGCCCCCTACCCCCTTCCTTCAAAACTTTTTATTTGTGGATGATAGTACCGTAATTTAATGGAATTCAAAGCCACATGGGGGAAAGTATATGGTACTCGTTTCTCCCAACGTAAAAAAAATGGAATATAAAGAATGTCTAAGATTTTGATAATTGGTGCAGGTGGTGTTGGCGGCGTTGTAGTGCATAAGTGTGCGCAAGTTGCCGAAGTATTTAGTGAAATCATGTTGGCAAGCCGTACTAAGTCCAAGTGTGATGCTATTGCTGCTGAAGTTAAGGCGCGAACTGGCCGTACCATTGAAACAGCACAAGTTGATGCCGATAATGTGCCCGAATTGGTTGCACTTATCAAAGCATATCAGCCAGTTATGGTTTTGAATATTGCGCTTCCATATCAAGACTTGACCATCATGGACGCATGCCTTGAGACTGGCGTGCACTATCTTGATACGGCGAATTACGAGCCGCTGGACGAAGCGAAGTTTGAATACAAGTGGCAGTGGGCGTACCAAGAGCGTTTCCGTGAAAAGGGGCTTATGGCCTTGCTTGGTAGCGGCTTTGACCCAGGTGTCACCAATATTTTTACAGCGTATGCCCAAAAGCATTTCTTTGATGAAATCCATGTACTTGATATCATTGACTGTAATGCTGGCGATCATGGCCATCCTTTTGCCACCAACTTCAACCCAGAAATCAATATTCGCGAAGTGACAGCACGTGGCCGTTACTGGGAGCGTGGCGAATGGGTGGAAACGGATCCGCTTTCTTGGTCCATGAATTATGATTTTCCTGAGGGCATCGGCCAAAAGAAATGTTTTCTCATGTATCACGAGGAGTTAGAGTCCCTTGTGCAAAATATTAAGGGGCTGCGTCGCGCACGCTTCTGGATGACGTTCTCCGACAACTACCTCAATCACTTGAAGGTTTTGGAAAATGTTGGCATGACACGCATCGATGAAGTAGAGCACCAAGGGCAAAAAATTGTGCCTATCCAATTCTTGCGTTCACTGTTGCCAGATCCAGCGTCCCTCGGGCCACGCACCAAGGGCAAAACCTGTATTGGCTGCCTCATGCAAGGCGTGAAAGATGGCAAGGAAAAAACCGTATACATTTACAATGTTTGCGACCACCAAGAGTGCTATGAAGAAGTTGGCTCGCAAGCTATTTCCTACACCACTGGTGTTCCTGCAATGATTGGCGCCATGATGATGGTGACTGGTGCTTGGAAGGGCGACGGTGTATTTAACATGGAACAGCTCGACCCAGATCCGTTCATGGATGCACTGAATAAGCATGGCTTGCCTTGGGCTGTGATGGAAAAATAGTTTTTTGAGGGGGAGAAAATCAGTTGGTTTTCTCCTCTTTTTTATGGTGCAGGGAAGCAACATGGCTAAAATTATCTCATAAAACTTGTTGCTATTTACGTACAAAATCCCTATGCTGATGCCAATTATTTGCAGTAACTTGTTGTACTGTGAGACTCAGCCATAAGGAGATGTCATGTCCTCCACATTGCGAACTATGCAAGCACCGCAAGAAAATACCATCAGTATACTAAAAATGGTCTTCCTAGCCTGTCGGCCACTATCTTTTGTAGCTTATTTTCTGGCGCTTAGTCTTGGTTTTTTTGTAGCGCACAAGCATGTCGGTGATGCGTCTAGTGCTGTCTATTATGTCATGATTTGCATGTTTTTTTGTATGCATGGTGCGCTCAATTTGTTGTGTCATGCTTCAGCGTCTGTGGCTCATGAGGATCTTTGTGTCGATGAGAGGAAAGGTACAAACGCTGACATACCTTGCCGCATAAAAGTGCAGCTAAGTATTCGATATGCAAGTCTTTTTGCTGTGGCTTTGAGCGTGTTTGCCTTCATGAGCGGAATTTGGCTCATGGTACAAAGTGGCCAAATATGGCTTTGTTTTGTCCTGTTTATAAGTATCTTTGCCGCCATGGTCTGCATTAGTCCAGCGTGGCATATGGTGTGCAGGAGCTTTGGAACAGTGTTTTTGCATGGCAATCTATGTCTTGCGCTTTTTGCTACAAGCTATGCTGTTTCAAGTCAGGACTTTGCTCCATACTATCTAGCCTTGTCGGTTCCCATGTCGCTTTTTATGGCGATTTTTTTGAAGCAACAAAGTTATGGTAATGCGCAATACAATGATGGTACATGTCATGTGCCGTTTGGTATATTCATCAATAAAGAAAAATTCAAAATTTTTTGCCGCATATGCAGTCTTGCTGCATGGGCTTTGATGCTCAATATAATTACCTGCTACGTGCCCACGGTGACTGTTGAGCGCAGTATGCTCGCTGATGATATGAAAAAAAGCGTCCTTGACCGCCATAGTTCTTCGAGTATTGAAGCGAGCACCCAAGATGCCATGGATCGTGGCGTTGTCTATGGCTTTGGGGTTAAAAATTCGCACAGCGGCTCTATCGACTGCTCTGGCTGGATTGCTGAAATCAATCAAAGTATGATGAAATCCATGAATGCGCGCATGGGAAAGAATGTCTACGGTGAAAAAGCTAAGCTTACCTTGAATATTGGGGCTAACGGTGGCGCGGCAGGCATTGTGTTGGCCGTGAAAGTCGTCACTGGGCAACAATTTCTCACGGAAGATTTGAGTCCTGATAAAGTGCGCGAAGGGCTTGTCATTGGTCTTGATACGGGGCCAAAGGACTGGGATATGGGTCGATATGGCGGCATTGACCACATTGTGCAGACCTATAAGGACCACGAAACAGGACAAATGATGGTGAGCCAATCTTCTGGCGGTGTTGGTGTGCACGCCATGCCCTATGCTGAATGGTATGCCAAGTGGAGCCAAGAGGCAAAATTATATGGTGTGGATATGAGTTTACTGGCTGAGCCTTCTCCAGTACCATCTCTATAAAGACTGTTATTGAACAATAAAAGCGGCACAGTACTATGTAATAATAGTGCTGTGCCGTCTTTTTGTATCATCACCATTCTGGCCCGAAATATAATGCAGAACGACGCATGATATAATTAAGGTACCTTTTTGTCTCATTGCGGGGCAAATATTTTTGTAGCGCTTCATAAAGCTGATTAGGTGCCATAGTGTTAATAACCTGTACAGCTTCTTTGAGGTTGACTGTACCCACTAATGCTTTTGCAACATTGCCTATGCCTGTATTATATGCCGCAATTGATGCCATATAAGCATTTTGTTCGTTTTCAATGCCTCCAAAATATACATCTTTCACTTTACTAAAGTAGGCTGTGCCAAATAAAATATTGTTGCTTGGATTATAAAGAAACTCAATGCTTGGTTTTTGCTTTGTATTGTAGAGATAGTAATGCGCATCCATGCCGCCTGTGCTCGGCACCAACTGCATGAGGCCATATGCAGGCGCATAGGAGCGTGCAAACGGATTAAATTGTGATTCCGTATGCGTTAAAGCGAGCATAACATGTGGTGCAAGATTGAACCGCTCGCTATATTGATGAACAATGTCTTTATATTGTGAGCATGCTGTATGTAAAAAGTCGTAAGGCAAAGCAATTTTTAATGAAATAACAGTTTGTTGAGGAAATTGCTTCTGTACTTCAGCTATATCTAGTGTAGTAACCGTAAAATCTGGAATAATATGGTTTACTACAACATTGGAAGACATGCCCTTATCGTCCTGCTTCCGAGTATATAACTTGAAATCAGGGTCTACATACTGTGATAACGCTGTTGGATAGCCAAGTCCGTCTTTATATGTCGTAGGCGCAAGAGCTGGTGGAAAAGCAGCAGGGTTTGCACTCCGCATGGCAACTTCTTCAGCATATGATTGTGGTTTACGTGGCGCAGGTGGAGCTTTTGGCTTTTGAGCATCTGCGTGGTCGGCTTTTTCCTCTTTGGGAGGCTTTTTCGGTGGGTATATTTGAGGGAAGGCTTCTTTAGGCAAATTGGGTTTAACGGTTAGCTCGACGATACCTTCAAGGCCAGATACAATCCCAAAGCCAAGATATGCTTGACAATTTTCATTAGCTGCTAAGAGTTGACGCTGAAGATTGCGGCAAGCTTTTTGCTTCGCTTGTGGCGAATTGTCCTCAAGAAGTGTTTCAATTTCAATGTAGCCACGTAAGAAGTCAACGGCACTACGGCTTAAATGCGTTGTGTCGTATTGCACCCATTCTGGACCTCTGGTATCCCGAAAGATGGCCCAATATTGGCTTGCAGCATCTTTTGTGCTTTTTAAATGGCTTTCATGCTGACCAGTAATAGCATTATATTCCTGCCATATACCACTTTTAAAATGCGTAAATGATGTACCGAGTGTTGCTTCAAAAGGTGTCATGGCAAAAGCAATTTGGCAACTCAGTAGTATAAAAAGAAAAGTAAGGGCTATTTTTTTCATGTTCTATCCACGTTATAGAAAAGATGATAATCAGGCTATATTTGATGATGATACACAGCTTGCTCTATTTTGTCCTTCATTTTTTATGGCAGAAAAATTTTATCATTTTATCATGGTAATTTAAAAGCGCCTCTCATTGATGAAAGACGCTTAATATTTTAAGTTAGTGTATTTTAAGACTTTATTGGCTAAAAAAGAGGTGCCGTTTCGACGCATTCAAGACATGCAAGGCAGTCAAAAGTTTGATGCGCAGAAAGAAGGGCTGTGGATAAATCCGCTTTAATAATGTGTGTTGCATCTACGTTGTTTGCACTAAGATAGCATTCCAAGTCTGCCTTCGTACAGAAGGCGTGCATAACGTTTCAGCAAGAGCCAGACCAGTTTACAATTTGGTCAAGATGAAATGTTATAATATGCACATCTTTGGATGATGCATCACTAATTTGTTCATCTTTGACATCTATAAATATAGGTGTATTGCTATGGCCACATAATGTTTCAATATGTACATCCTGCTTAAAAGTAAAAGCAGAACCAAGTGCATCAATAGCACACATGGTATACAGTTGGCGACCATCAGCTAGCGTCACTTTATGGCGTGTTGGCATAGATGAAACAGGATAGGCGCATGTAATATCACCTTGAGCATTGCAGACAAGGCCTTCTTTTTGAATAAGTGTCCGAACAAGAGACTGGAACTCTTGGCTTGTACTTGTTATTCGAAGAGCACTATAGCCATCATTTTGTGGATTGTATGCCCGACCATGTTCAATAATAAAATCCATAATGGCAAGGCGCATTTCGTTATGTTTTGCATCAAAACGCGCATGTATATTTTGTTCCATTGTTATCCTCAAATAATAATACAGCCAAGATTTTGCACCTCAGCTGCACCATTTGTTACATTTTATACGACGATTATACGGCAATTATTGTACTGATGCATCTTTAAGGACTTTATAAACTGTGCTCATACAGTTCATATATCCTTGTTCACCACGATTACGTGGTCTTGGCAAGTCAATATGTACATCTTCTTGCACTTGTCCAGTTTTTGCAGAAAGTACAATAACACGGTCACTTAAATATACAGCTTCATCAACATCGTGTGTGACCATGACAACAGTTTTCTTTTCTGCCATCCACAGTTCATACAATTCGTCTTGCAATTGCTGACGCATCTGGTGGTCCACAGCACCGAGCGGTTCATCAAGGAACAAAGCCTCAGGATTGCCAGCCAAAGCTCGGATAAAAGCTGTGCGTTGTTTCATGCCACCTGAAATTTGGCTGGGATACAGATTCCCTTTGTCCTCAAGGTGCGCCATGTGCAGCAGCTGATCCAGACGTTTTTTTTGATCGCCACGCGCCATGCCGCGTTCTTTCATGGGAAAGAGCACGTTGTCACTGACGGTCATCCATGGGAAAAGGGCATAATCTTGAAACACAAAACCTCGGTCAGGACCGGGCCCCTGCACAACACGGCCATTGACACGCACCTCACCATCCGAGGCTTCCTGAAAACCAGCCATGATGGTCAACAAGGTGGTTTTGCCACAGCCAGAAGGGCCGAGCAGGGTGACGAATTCCTCTTTTTCTACTGTAAAGGAAACGCCATCAAGCACGGTTTTACACTCTTTTTTTTGTGCAAAACTTTTTTTCACGGAGCACACTTCAAGCATAGCACAACCCTATTCATTGAGCCTAGGTTTTTGACTTCCTTTGGCAGTTAGTGACTCTATCTCCAGCGAATAACTAAACGACTGGATTGTAAAAGGATTTGGTCAATTGCATAGCCCACAAGGGCGGACATAATCATCAAGGCAATGAGCAGCGGTGTATCCATCTGCGTTTGCGCTTCAACCATAGAGTAGCCGAACCCAGCACTCGTAGCGATAAACTCAGCTCAAATAACGGACATCCAACCAGCACTTATGGCAACGCGAAGGCCCGTCAAAATATCGGGCAAGGCACCTGGGATGGTGATTTTAAGCACGATGCTTGTAGGCCGTGCCCCAAGGCTTCGTGCTGCGTTGTATAAATTGCGATCAATGCCGTGCACGCCAGCGACCGTGCTTAGGAGTACCGGAAAGGTTGAAACTAATGCGATGAGAAAAATTGTTGGCCCTTCACCAAGACCGAACCACACGATGGCTAGTGGAATCCAAGCCATGACAGGTACTTGGCGCAATGGGTTCAAAATGGGGTCGATGAGTTTCAGTGCCAGTGGAGAACTGCCCATCAAGAAACCTAGTGAGCAACCGATACAAGTGGCGATGCCTACCCCAAAGAGCACGCGGCCAAGGGTCAAAACCAGATTATCCATGACTTCGGGTGTCATGATGGCTCGGCCAAAGGCTTTGGCCACCAATAGAGGCTCTGGCAGGACGAGGGCACTGTGGTAGTGCATGGCTGCCAATTGCCAGATGGCAAGGACGATGCTGAAGGTGACGCACCGCCATAAGGTTGTTGTTCGCCAATCATCCGCAGAGCTTAGGGAAAATCGAGAGGCGAAACGAATTTTGTCAAAGTTTTTGTCCAAGGCTGTTCCTCCTCAGTAAATACAGCGTCTTCTTCTGTTATTTGACATGCTTGGAGCGTTGCCATTTCTCCAAGAGCGGCGTTACATTGTGCAGCAGCTCTTTGCATAGCCATGACAAGCTTGGCATAATGCGGATTTTCATAGAGCCTTCTATGAATGACAAGTACCTGACTTGCTTGCAAATATTGTGATTTTGGTGGTATTGTTTGGCATAGCACCATGGGATTTTGTCGAGCAAGCAGCGCATCCACCACAATGCCATCTACAACGCCACGTTCAAGGGCATATGGCAAAGCACCTGGCAAAAGCTCTGTGACCTCACTCTCTGGTAACGATGCATTGACGAGCTCACGCTGTGGCACTCGAAGATGGGCTATGCCAACTTTCTGAGCAGGAATTCCTGTGTGTACGTCTTGAAGGCGGCGCACTAAAATGTCACCCCCTAAGACAACAGGTCCAGCCAGCACATAATCCTCATTGTCCGCCACAAGACTTGCGGCCGCTACTGGGCACATGATGGACATATCAAGTTCGCGGCTTGCTAAGGCCCACTGTGACACAGCAGAGCAACAGTCTGCCACAGTGCGTACATCAAGAGGAATGGAAGCCATAATATTTGCAAGGCTTCCTTGAGCATTTTGGATTTCAAGCCCAAAGTCTTCTGCCTGTAATTGTTGTATGAATGCCTCAGCGAACATCATGGGCAAACCAGGCCCTGCACCAAGATGCAAGGTCGCAGTTTTTTCATTATGATGTGAGCTGTCCTTATCAGAACAGCCCACCAAACTAAGACAAAGCAACAGAGCCAGAAGACTTTGAGCGCTGAAATGACGACGTATACTATTCCAAACTTGCAGATGCATTGAAGATTATAAACCGCGTTCTATAACCTTAGCGCGCCATTCTTCATAGCTCATGCCAAGAGGGAAAACTGGGTCAACTTCATTTTTGATAAAGTCGTCAAAGCTCTCCAATTGTGCTGCATTGATAACGTCATGGTTAACAAAGTCTGCAATCTTAGGGCTTTCCGTTAAAATGCCGATGGCAACACAGTTGTCACGCGTAGCACGCACTCTGTCATCATCGATTTCCCAAGACATGGTACGGCCTTCGCCCACGGTCTTCATGTACAAGGTCATAAGGCCCACTTCTTCAGGGACATAGTATGCCTTAGAGAAAATCTTTGAGGCTTCGAGAGGCTTTAAGTATTCCATTTTAATGGCTTCTGCATGCGCTTGGACAAGCGTTACAGCCAAATCAAAATGGTCATTGATGAAATTTTGATTAAGCGTCAAAATGCAGCATGTTCCGCGTTCTGCATTGCGTAAGCCGGTGAAGGTTGTAAGAATGTCACCTGTTTTTTCGTATTGCGCCATGGAGCCCCATGGGTCGCAGGTGTCAAAGCCATCGAGGTGGCCTGCACGGAAAGCGAGGTAGGCATCTTTGTCAGACATGGAGAAGTTTTCAATTCCTGACTCTTTTGGGTCCAGTGGCAAATCATTATCCATGGCATACATAATCCAGTTGCTGTTGAGTTTGTCTGGATTAGAGCCCAGCATGAGCTTTTTACCTTTTAAGTCAGCAGGGGATTTGATGCTCTCGTTGACGACAAAGTACTCTGAGCCACCAAGGTGATTATTGGCACCCATAACAATGGGAGCTCCTTTCATATACGCACGCATAACGCGTGTAATACCAACGTAACCAGCGTCCATATGACCTGCTGCCATGGATTCTGGAACTTTTGCATTACCAATAACGCGCACATTAAGGCCCATACGTTCATAAATACCACTGTATTGAGCAAGCGGTGCAGCTGTCATGTGGTCACAGTTGTAGTAACCCAAAACAATTTCATAATCATCTTTTGCTTGCGCACATGGAGCAAACGATAGAATTGCAGCAAGACTAATGCTTAATCCTGTTGTCAAACAAGTATTCATCGACATTTTTTTCAGCATAACATTTCCCTCTCTACTTGTATTAACAACAGCCTTCCATGCCATCGTCAAAAAGGTCTTCTACAATGCCATCAGTCACACGATAAATGGCAAAACCACTATAAATACCTTTGGACCCCATGACGATGAACTCCAAAGGTGGTTTTGTATCAATATCTCGAAAGCGTATGCGTTGATTTTCAATGGGCGCTGGCATGACGTTGGAAAGCGTCAATTCTTCACCCCCAGCAAAAACAAGGCACATAAACATCTGGTCAGGCGCAGAACGCAGACCATAGACAACAATAAGCTCTGTGATGCCATCATCGGTCACATCGGCTTCAGCACAGGTTACAACATGGGCTGGCAAATAGTGCAGAAAATCCATGAGTAGCCCTTCAGCATGTGGAGTAAGCGTGTGACCAGTGCTCAGCAACTGGCTGCGCTGTGACTCAGGGCTTGGGACTTCTGTACTTGCATTTCCTCTAAAATCACAGCCTGTTATGATTGTTGTGATAAGGATGATGGCGCAGTATTTAAGCATACTGCTATTTCGTGAAGTGTTTTTTAAGGCTGAGTGCCCAAGTTGGCCAATGAGGTCGGTAGGTGCGCATGCTCCAAAGGCCAAGACATGCGATACTTGTCATGCACAAATAGGCGATCCAGTCTGGCGGCGAAATGTTGAGCACACGTGCTGACTGCAAGAGCGAGCTGTTGGAATCAAAGCTAAAAATCGGCGTAAAATCAGGCATGAGGATAGCATCGGTCACAAGGCCCACCACAATGGAACAAGCAACAAGACCTAAACCATAGATTTTAGCGGCACGTGGACTGATGAGGCGATGGATGCTCACGAGTTCTGGTGCGTTGGTGGCGACGCCAGCAATCAAAAAGGTCAGGCCTACACCTGGGGATGCGCCCATGGCTAAGAGAGCCGCCACAAAAGGAATGTGCCCTACAGAGCAAACGTACATCACTGTACCAAGCAGAACCGTGCCGCCAATGCTCAAGATACCAGGGTCGCCCAAAGCTTCTTGGATCAATTCTTGTGGTGCGAGGGCAAGCAAGGTTCCAGCAAAAAGTGCACCCACCAGTACGTATTTACTTGATGGACCGCCCATATCAACAAAACCCCAACGCAGTCCGCGTACAAGGCGTTGCATAAAGGTATCTTTTTTGTTTGCGTTTGTAGTGGCATTGGGCTTTGTTGTAGGTGTGCAGGAACAAGTCGATGTGTTTCCAGTTGGTGCACCCAAAGTGCTCGATGATGCACAGCAATTTTGGGGTGGTGCTTGCAGAGTTTTTGGTGGTCCACCAAGGCTAAACTCTTGGAGTGGCTTACGAGCTTGGGGTGCCGATTGCATGGCCTGCATAGGTTTTGGAGCTGGAGAAGGACCATTGCCCATGGACATGTTTTGACCTTGGGCTGGGGAAGCGTTTAAGCCAGTACCTAGGCCACCACCCAGTCCATTACCCAGCCCACCACCCAGTCCATTAAGCTGGAATTCTTTCAATTGACTAGCGGGCTTAGCTTTAACTTTTGCCTCTGGACCATAGCCAGCTATGTGTTGTTTGCCCCCAAAACGTAAGGCCAAAAAGCCAAGACACATGGGGATAATGTAGCCTGCAATCAAATAAATAGCGGTGAGCTCTGGACCGAACATGGCAAGCGCGAGCAAGGCAGCTGCTGGATTGATGATGGGTGTTGCAGCCATGAAGGCCAGTGTCACAGCCAGTGATGCACCTGACCAATAAAAACTTAAAGCCAAGGGAATGACACCACAGCTGCACATAGGGAAAACCATGCCCATGAGCACAGCTTTTGTCATGGACCAAATATCCGTACCGCCAAGGTGCTTTTGGAAAAACTCTTGCGATACAAATTCGTGCAAAAGACCACCAACAGCAAAACTAAAAATCATCCAAAAGGATGCGTCATGGAGCACCTGCATGCTTAGAAAAAGAATACGCCATAAAATGTCCATGACTATCAGACTCCTAAGATAAAAATGTAGTCAACAAGATGCAAAAAATGTGCGCCCAACGTCTTTTGCGTGCGAGACAAAATACATTTGTGAACGTTATTTTTTACTGAGCATCTATTTATTTTATTTATAGCAAGATACTTGTTCTATATATTTAGTCTATACATCTATGTGACGACTCAATATAGATGAAAACTCAATATAACTAAACTATAACGTGCATTGGTTTTTATAGATTGCAGTGATTAGTGTCAACAATATGAGTCTATTAAAAGTAATTTTTTTTACTACAAGATGTATATTTTTTTATGCAGAGATAAAATCTATCAAAAACTACATTTTACATTGAAAATAATAATATATAAATATATTTTCCGTTCATGTTAGAACAACAAAGACGTAAAAAAAGGCTACAATGTGTATTGTAGCCTTTGCTATTTGTAGTGGTAAAGTATGGAGAATTACGTAACTAAGTGAAGCAACTCAAGCATTCCTAAGCTTTCGTAGCACGGCATAGAATAAGCTCTGCCATGATACTTACAGCAATTTCTTCGGGGCTTTGCGCTTTAATTGTTAAGCCAATGGGGCAATGGCAACGCGCTATGGCGTCATCTTGCACGCCTTCTTTACGTAATTCAGCATAAAGGGCATCGCGTTTGCGCGAGCTCCCGATCATACCAACATAGCGAGCTGGTGTGGTCAAGGCTTGTTTTAAAACTGTACCATCGTGAAGGTGTCCACGTGTCATGATGGCAATATAGCTTTGTTCTGTGATATGGAGGTCGGAAAATGCTGTATCATATGATGAGCAAACTACAACGCGGCTGCTAGGGAAGCGTTCAGGATTAGCAAATTCATCACGGTCATCAATAACAGTGACAGCAAAACCCATCATGGTGCCCAACTGAGCTGTTGGCTGTGCTACGTGGCCAGCACCAAAAATGAAAAGCTGTGGTTTTTGGCTAAAGCGGACAGTGCAGATGCATTGGTGATCGTCTAAAAGCATGCGTACAGCTTGGCTATCTTCTGCTGTGCTACTTGGGCATTGCGACAAGCTTGGATGAGCATCGGCAGTAACTTTGTGATCTATGGCGCGCATGCCTTGAACATGGAACTTCGCGGCGGACGCTTCAATTTTTTCTGAGATATCGGCATTTTGTATACGTTCACTATCAAGTGCACCATTCAGGACAAGCTCTTTATCCCACATATAAACACTTGTCATGCTGACAGTTTCACCGTCTTGAGATATGCGCTTAACATCTTGCATGCATTGCACTGTAATTTCAGGACTTTGATCGTCTTCAAGAGCATGAGGGCCCTCAGTAACTGGTCGCCCAATATGTTCCAGAATAACGGTAAGACTACCACCACAGACCATAGCTGCTTTGGCTGCCTCATCATTATCAAGATGAAAACGGCACAGTGCGCTTGCACCCAGTTCGCGTTGCAAAAGTTGTTTACCAACAACCATACAGCGTGCCTCTAAAAGTCCACCGCCTACAGTGCCCAAGATGCGGCCATCGTGTAGAATGGCCATTTGTGCACCGTTGCCACGTGGGGTCGAGCCACTGTGTTCGGTTATTGTGGCGATAACAAGGCTTTGTTGGTCATCAAGGATTGAGCAAAGTTCATGTAAAAAAGTATTCATGGCGTGCTCACGATCTACATTGATTTGCCAAATGGGCAGATGGGGTAGCGGCATTCGGCACAGCTTGCGCAAAATCCACCATGACCAAATACTGTAATATCGCTGCGTTTGAGGCGTTCACCTGTGAGAAGGCGAGGTACTACTAGGTCAAAGATACTTGCGCGATAGTACATGACGCAACCCGGTAAGCCCATAATTGGTACGTCGCCAATGTAGCCCAGCATGAACATAACACCTGGGAATGTAGGCGCACCATAGGTAATTATTTCAGCACCACTAGCACGGATTGAGGATGGCGTTTGGTCATCAGGGTCAACACTCATGCCGCCAGTAAGTACTATCATTTCAGCGCCTTCAGCAAGGAAGTCCTTGATAGCAGCCACAGCCATTTCTTGTGTATCATCAACAAAGCGTTGATCAATGACAGTAGATCCAAGTGCCGCAAATTTATCGCGAAGAACAGGACCAAATTTATCTTTGATGCGTCCATGATAAATTTCGGAACCAGTTGTGATGACGCCAACCTTATGGTGTTTGAGTGGGTCAACGCTAATCACTGGAAAATGTTCTGCACAAAGGCGTTCGACTTCGGCAACTTTATTTTCATCAACTACAAGCGGAACAACACGTGTGCCTGCAACAATGCGAGAATCTGCAATAAATTGATTGGTATGCATGGTACCCAATGCGACTTCTTCGATGGCGTTGATGGCGTTGACAGCCTCAACGTTGACGCGCAAAAGGCCTCGTTCTGCTATAAAATTGATACGGCCTTCACTAATACTTGAAAGAGTAATGCCAGGGCCAGCTGCTGCTTTGCCCATACGTTCAGCTGCGTCATTTTCATGCAATTGATTGTCATCTAAAGACAAAACATAAATATGCTCTTTACCAATGGAGAGTAAGTGGGGGATATCATCAGCTGTGACAACGTGGCCTTTTTTAAAAGCAGGACCTTTGTATTCGCCAGGAACAATTCGGGTCATATCGTGGCACAAAACAGAACCGACAGCATCATATACAGAAATCACTTTCATCATGTGAATGACTCACTTTCTTATAAGAGTATAAAATGGTACATCTATTTTTATAAATTTATGGTTTTTTATCTCGCAATAAAAACGAAGTCAATAGGATGAAATAACCGTAAATGGAAAACCATAATTTAACCGTCAAAAACTTTGCCAGCAGGATCCATCAGTGCAGCAGCTTCATTATATTGCATAGTTGTTTCTATGCTTGCGTGTCCAGCTCCAGCCTGTATGGATTCAAGAGTTGCACCTAACAGTCTTTGTTGTGTAAAGCATGTATGACGCATCCAATGTGGTGATGCATCTTTGCCCAATGCTTCGAATATCCATCGTTTTATAATTTTATACATGCCATGGCGGCTTAAATGAGCATGTATTTTCCGTTGATTGGGAAAAATTGGCTCGGCAAGCCTAGACTTTATCGATGTCTTTGGACGTTGCTGCAATGTTGACTGTCTATAGTTCATTAAAAGAGTGAAAGTTTTTTCAGGTATATAGACGCGTCGAGCCTTTGAGCCTTTACCCACAACATCAACATACCATTGATTTTGCCACTGTATAATAGCATCCCATGTTAGCGAGCACGCTTCAATAGCACGTAATCCTGTGGTATATAAGAACATCATAAGCACATAATCACGTTGCGGCGCATGTATTTGCATATAGGCTAAAAGAGTTTCCATCTCTTCAGCGCTAAAACTATGTTGCAAATGTCCAGCTAGAACTTGCTCTCGTTGCTTTTTAGCCTTTTTTAAAAAAGCTGTAGGATTTGACTCTATAAAACGTGCGTCAACCATAGTTTTATAGAAACTTTTAAGTGTAGCGTTCACTGTATTTACTGTTGCAGGCTTTGCTCCTTCAATTTGTAAACTCTTTATAAAAGCATCAACATCAATATATGTAATTGCGTGGAAATCTTTACACGAATAATTGAGAAATTGTACAGTATATCGCGCATAAAGTTCAATAGTACTCATGGAATTGCCATAAATTTTTGCAAGCCAAAAAAGAATAACCTTCTCGTTGGGCAACAGTTCAGTACAATTCTGTAGATACAAATCAATGCGCGCATAGGATTGACTTTTTGAACAAAGTGGTATAAAATGCTTTTTCTATTGAGCATTTGCCATTGTGCCGCAGGAGACATTTCTGGGACATAAATTCCAATATCATTATGCTCTTGCGACATAGTTTGCCTCATTTGTTCTTAGTTGGGAAAAGCGTAGATAAAAAGCAACCAAAAAGCAAGCGTTTTGTCAGAAAAAATTTATTTTTATGCACTATTTTTTATTATTATTTGTAAAAACAATGACTTAGATTGTTGTTCTATGTGTACGTAGCATAATATTCACTCTTGACAATTAGAGGCATTAGGACTAAATACTTTTACCTTTTGCAAACAAGTGCGTATGTATATTTTCATAGTACGATTATTTTATGCACAATTTTTATATAGTAGAATTATTTGGAGTATATATGCATCAATGTACCATGAAAGGTATCTTTATTACAGGCACAGGTACAGATGTCGGTAAAACTATTGTAATGTCTTCACTTTTACGGTCTTTATATGCCAATAAACAGCATGTAGTAGCTATTAAACCTATTCAAACTGGTGTTACATGCGATGATCAAATCGAAAAAGGAGATATGGGTCTATATATATCCGCGTTGCAAGGAGTAGAGGACTTTAATGAAGCACTACAATATGTAAAAGCAAAAACTTTGTTTACATTTTCATTGCCAGCCTCTCCGCATCTTGCCGCAGCACAAGAAAATTATCACCTGACTATCAGTGCTATTAAGCATGAACTATTGTGTTTGCATCACAAAAATAAAGAACTTTGTGATATAGATATTCCATTTGTAGTAGAAGGTGCAGGTGGTGTTCTTGTACCTATCAATGAAGAAGAGAGCACCTTAGATTTAATGCAAAGTTTGAATTTTCCTGTACTTATTGTCATGAAAAATGCGTTAGGTGCTTTAAATCATACTTTACTTACCATAGAAGTATTGCGTCAACGTGGGCTTGAAATTTTGGGCGTTGTTGCAACGGAAACAGAAGAAAGAAATCCCCAAAATAATAGTGTCTTACAAGATAATATTCACTACTTACGTACTGTTACTAATGTACAAGTTTGGGAATTGCCTTATAACAGTGATTTAAAAGAATTACCACAAAACTTACGTGCGATATCTCAAGATACATGGCAAAAATCTTCTGATGCATTGGATTGTCTTGCTAAATTATGTATAAATAAATGGAATATGAATTTAAGCAAAGAGCCAATGCATTGCACATCAAATAGTATTGCATCAAAGGATCTTTTAGATTGGGATGCACAGCATTTATGGCATCCATATACTTCATCTATTTCGCCTTTACCAGTGTATGAAGTGCTTCGCACACGTGGGACACGCATTACAATAAAAGATACATCGTGCAATTTTGCAGAACGTGAGCTTATTGACGGAATGGCTTCATGGTGGTGTGCAATCCATGGTTATGCTCATCCGCAGCTTGTTCATGCGGCCCAAGAACAAAGCCAAAAGATGGCCCACGTTATGTTTGGGGGCTTAACTCATGAGCCTGCCATTGCGTGTGCTAAGACATTGCTTAATTTACTTCCACCTGAATTAACACGACTTTTTTGGTCAGATTCGGGTTCTGTTTCGGTTGAAGTCGCGCTAAAAATGGCTCTTCAATACCAAAAAGGTAAAGGGTGCCATGGTCGCAATCGTATTTTAACGCCGCTTGGAGGCTACCACGGTGACACCATGGGGGCCATGTCTGTATGTGATCCTGTGAATGGAATGCACGGTCTTTTTCGTGGTGCTGTGGCGGAGCAACTTTTTATTCCGCGGCCTTCATGTCGATTTGGTGAGCCGTTTGATGCCGCAAGTACTGAGGAACTTGAGCAGGCTTTTGTTGAACATGGGCATAGTTTGGCCGCTGTCATTCTTGAACCAATTGTGCAGGGTGCTGGTGGTATGTGGTTTTATCATCCACAGTATCTGCGCCGTGTACGTGAACTTTGTACAGAATATCAAGTGCTTTTAATAGTTGATGAAATTGCCACTGGTTTTGGCCGCACAGGTACAATGTTTGCCTCTGAATGGGCAGATATTACACCAGATATTATGTGCGTAGGTAAAGGTTTGACGGGTGGATTTATGTCGTTGGCAGCCACTATTTGCACGGAACACGTCGCAGAGAAGATTTGTGCTGATGATCATGTTTTCATGCACGGACCAACGTTCATGGGCAATCCACTGGCTTGTGCTGTTGCCAATGCATCGCTTACTATATTGATATCTTCAGATTGGCAAAAGAATGTTATGCGCATTGAGCATGCTTTAAAAAATCAACTTCGGCCTTGCATTGCCTTGGAAGGCGTTGCCGATGTTCGTGTATTAGGTGCTATTGGTGTTGTTGAAATGGAAACTCATGTCAATATGAGAACATTACAAGAGTTTTTTGTTGAAAAAGGTGTGTGGATTAGACCTTTTGGTAAGTTAATCTATATTATGCCTCCATATATTTCTACTGATGAAGATATTAAAGTACTATGTAGCGCTATTATTGAAGCTATTACTACAAAGAGGTATTTATAATGGCTTTATTTATTATTTACACGTTTATTATATTTGCACTTTCTTTTTATGCAGTACACAAAAAGTGTACAAGCGATGCTTTTTTTCTTAATAACAGATCGTCCTCTGCTAGCTACGTTGCCTTATCTATAATTGCATCTTGCGTTGGTGGCTCTGCGACAATTGGTATGGCAGGACTTGCATGGCAAGTGGGAACGCCAGCATTTTGGTGGCTTGGTACAGGTGCTATAGGTCTAGTAATTCTGACTATTTTTCTTGCGCGCATCGTACGCCAGAGCGGTGCCCGTACCATGCCTGAAATGCTTGAAAGCTTCATAGGTAAGGCGCCGCGTCCAGCTATTTCCCTTATTATAGTAGCCGCTTGGCTATCCATTGCAGCAGCACAATTCAGTGCTATGGCTGCCATTGTTACACCTTTGACAGGCTTAAGTATGAGTACGTCGCTCATCCTAAGTACATGTATTGTGGTTCTTTATGCGTGTATTGGTGGCCAGTCTGCCATTATTAAAAGTGATGCTTTTCAGTATATAATACTTATTATAGCACTGTTAGTTGCTTTACTCTTCTTTTTGTTTCCAGAGCAATCACTGTATGTTGTCTCAATTTTTAGCAGTAGTTCTGTGAATGCTGAAATTTTTCCTGTTGTAAATAGTAACCCAATTCATTCATTTTTAAATACTCCTATTGAATTGCTTAATGAAGGCTTTAATGCAAGTCGATTTCGTTATTTTCTATGTATTTTGGGTGGTAGCTATATTGTTTGTCCCATGCTTTTCAGTCGCTTGCTAAGTGCACGTGATGAAAAATCTGCCTATTTGGGGTCATTATATGCTGTTGTAGGACTTTGCCTTTCAGCGGCTTTGATTGTTGCAGTTGGTATTGCTTGCCGATACTATGTGTCGCCAACTATAAGCTCTGAACAAGTTCTCACAACTGCAATTTTAAATGCAATGCCACTATGGTTAGGGCATTTTGTTTTGCTCGGGCTTTTTAGTGCTATTATTTCATCTGCAGATTCATGTCTCATTACAGCTGCAACTGTTTTGAGTAATGATATTTTGAAGCGCAGCGATACCTTTACTTGCCGTATATGTCTTCTTGGTATTGGTTTAGGTGGCTATATTTTATCAACAGGTGGCAAGGGTGTCCTTCAACTTTTGCTTATGGCCAATGACATCTATGTATGTGGTGTTGTTATGCCTGTTTTTATTGCCATGCTTTTGTATAAAAAATATGCTTTTCAGCAATATATTATTACAGCAGCAATTCTTTTTGGTGGATTTTTAGGACTTATGTCTTCTATTACAGGGGACACAATGTACAGTTATAGTGGTCTTGTCGTTTCTGGTTTTATTACTGTTTGCGCACTACGTAAAAAAGTTAAGAGTTAATAAATTCTGATTTATAATGATAAATTGCTGATTTTATTAGTTGTTTCATCTTATAGTTAACTTAACCCTGATTAAGTTAACTAGAATTTATTAAAGAGTAGGGGCTTATACAATGGTTTTACCGTTGTGCACGTCACGTTTAGTTTCTATATTGATAAGGCACGTGCAATGCAGTTTGCGCCAGCACAAGCTATCACAGTCAGTAAAATGCGTTTAAATGTCAAAGCGTTGATGCGCCTTGCAACAGGTAAAGAACAAAGGATGCCGAACATTGATGCAGGAATACCCCATGCAGCCAAAGTGAGAACTTCTTTTGTATATAATCCTGCAAAAGCGTGAAATGCACATGCAATAATGAAGGCACCAAATGAAAAAATATTCATTGTACCAACCGTCTCCTCTTGATTCCATCCTAAATGCAATGCGTATGCGCCAATTGGTGGATTTCCAAAGGAAATAGATGTATTTAAGACTCCAGATAAAAATCCAGCAAATACACTTTTAGGTAGTGTTTCTGGGTTACGAATAGTATTTTCTTTTTTTATACATTGCCATAGCACAAATAAAATCATAATTGTGCCGGTTAATAATTGTAATACAGATGCTTGAATGCAAAGTAATATTGTTAGTCCGGCCAATGATCCTGGTACAGATCCCAAAAACATGTTTTTTAATGATTGAAAACGGCAACCTTTCCTAAAATTCCATGCCATGTGTCCCGATACTGCTGTCACTATTAGACAAGACACAGGGACTACATCGTGCACAGGAATGAGTGTTATAATGATAGGAACAGCAACCATGGCCGCACCCATACCGCTTACACCGTTGACAAAGCCAGCTAAAAACCATGCAATAAAAAAAAGTAAATCTGGCATAGTACATTTTAACCTTTTAGTGATATGTTGAATATTATTACTATACAAATAAAGTCATAAAAATATATGGAGAATAATCTAGAACAAAGTACTATTTTTTCTTGCGAATGTTGTTTTTTTACACTACTACAAGATTTGTTTCTGCAATCGAGTAAATTTTACAATGTTCACGTTCTGTCGTTCCTAATATATTTTCCTTATGCTCTTTTTGCAAGTTAAGTTTATAGAGATTTTAGCTTTTTGGGGTGTTTATGTCACATGTTACTACAGATCCTGTACTGCGTCATTTTGATTCAATTCTTGATATTTTGCCTGATGGTATCTTTATTACAGACTTAATTGGTACGACACTGCGTGTTAATCGCATGTATGAACAAATTACAGGCATGAAACAAGAAGATATTGTTGGTACCAATGTCCGTACTTTGATTGGACAAGGTGCCTTTGACAAAGCATTAAATCCAGAAATTGTCAAAAGCGGTAAAGGCTGTACTCATGTTCAAAAATTGAGTAACGGTAAAAAGCTTATTTTGACGGGTCTTCCTGTATTTGATGGCAATGGCGATATGTGCCTTGTTGTTACATTCGTGCGCGATATTACCATGGTTACTAATTTGCACGAGCAAATGGATAAACAACGTAAGTTAATTGAGCAAATACATGGCCAAATTGCAGCGATGCAAGGTTCATATCATGGTGATAAAACAGTTTTTTCTAGTCCAGAAATGCAAAATGTGAAGAAATACCTTGATAGTGTTTCTCGAAGTGATGCAACTGTTTTAATTATGGGTGAGACTGGTGTTGGTAAAGATGTTTTTTCACGCTATACGCATAGTGTAAGCCCACGAAATAATAAAGTATTTTTAAAAGTTGACTGCGGTGGTATTTCAGAATCCCTGATGGAATCTGAAATGTTTGGTTATATGCCTGGTGCTTTTACTGGCGCGTCTAATAAAGGTAAAGCTGGTTATTTTGAACTTGCCGATGGAGGCACTGTTTTTCTCGATGAAATTGGTGAATTGCCTTTATCCATGCAAACAAGGCTTTTGCGTATTTTGCAGGATCGCGAAATTATGCGCGTTGGTGGGAGCCAGCCGCGCAAGGTAGATGTACGTATTATTGCTGCAACTAATCGTAATCTCGAAGAATGTGTTAAAGAAGGGACTTTCCGAAGTGACCTCTATTATCGCTTGAATGTGGCATCTATCCGTATTCCATCGTTGAAAGATAGGCCAGAAGATATCAAGCCCCTTGCGGAAAATTTCTTGCAACAGTACTGTACCAAATATGGGAATAGCTTGGCTTTTATGGACGTAACCATGGAATTGATGGAGCACCATTCTTGGCCAGGTAATGTTCGTGAATTGCAAAATCTTATTCATGGTCTTGTTATCACCCATGCTGGTCCGCTTATCGCGCCTATTGATTTGCCTGAGGCTATTCGAGGGCAACTACATGCGCTGCCCAGCTATGAGGACAGTGTTTTAGCTGGAGGCCGTCCCTTCAAAGAAATTATTGCTGAAATGGAGCGTATTTTTTTATTGCAAGCTATTGAAGTTCATGGCTCTATTCAAAAAGTCGCAGATCTTTTTCAAATTAACAGAAGTACTATTTTCCGTAAGCTACACCAAAGCAATGAATAGGTCTTTGTTCAACTTACAAAATATACTTCAAAATTAGTATGTTATTTAGTTATGGGACAAAACAAAACGCCGACTCCTCCACAAAAGGAATCGGCGTTTTTTTATAATAAGCTATACAAGCTGAGTGTTGGGTACTTGTATGGCCTACTAGTCGTAAATGTGCATGATGCTTCAACACGCCATAGCAAAGCACAAGGAACTTTGCAAGTGGCTAGCTTGCATCATGGCAATTTTAGTCTTCAAGGCCAAGGATACGTGCGGCGTTACCGTACATAACTTTGTGGCGAACTTCGTCGGTCAAGTCGAATTCGCTGTAGGCTTGGAGAGCATCTTCGAGTTCAATGAATGGGTGTGCGGATGCAAAGACAACCTTGTCTTGAATCATTCCAGCCATAGCTTCAACAAAGACGTCCTTCATTGGAGCGCGTTCGTATTCGGAGAAGTCCATGTAAACGTTCTTGTTACGGAGGCAAGCGTAGATTGCTTCGTTTACAAATGGGTAACCACCATGGCTCATGATGAGGGTGAGTTCAGGGAAGTCACGAGCAACTTGGTCAACTTGGCGTGGGTCACAGTAATCCATCAAAGCGCCAGACACTTGTGGTGGTGGAGCCATGGTGATGAAAACAGGAATATTGAGTTCGGAGCATTTGGTGTACAATGGATAGAAACGTGCTTCACAAGCTGGGATGTGGGCAAGATATGGGTCGATGGCGATACCCTTCATGCCGTACTCTTCAACAGCTTTCACGATTTCGTATACAGCAGCCATCTTTTTGTGTGGGTCAATGCCCCAGAAACCGATGAAACGCTCAGGGTACTTTTGGCAAAATTCCAAGACACTTGGGTTGTTAGCTGGGAAACCGTAGGTAGTTTCAGCATCACGACCAGTGATAACGCCAAGGTCAACACCAAGACGATCAAGGTCAGCTACAATTTCTTCAAGTGGTTGTGGCTTACGAGCATCAAAGCCAATGGCCTTGCATGCAGCCTTGAACATGGTGCTGTTCTTAATACCATTGATGATTTCAGGGGTATTAGGACGGAAACGGAAGTCAATAACTTTAGCCATGATGAGCTCCTATTTATATGATACACGTCGATGCGTCAAAACAAGTCGCAAACAAAGACCTATATAGTGATAGTCGGCTATTTCTAATTGTCTTAAGAAATACTGCCGAAACCGTGTCTTTGTACTTTTTGTAATTAGCACGAAGTGTGCCAAAGTGAATGAACTCATTTTTTGACTTTTTGACGATGAAAAAGGCGAAATGATCCGAAATAAGACTAATTTTACCCTAATTGTATGCCTAAGACTGGAAATACTGATGGATTAGGATGCGGTTAAGTTGCAAAAATGCACTATTGAATGCTTGTATTAGCTTGTGAAAAAAAGGATTACACGCCTTTTTATGCTCGTAGGTTGCAAAAATGCACTAACCAAAATGAATAGGCTGCATGTAAAAACGTAGCTAGTGCAAAAATGCACTAGCTACGTCTGCTCGTATACTTCTTGTGTACCAAGCTTTTCGTTTTTATGGACGCTGTATAAAGTATAGATGTCTATCTATCTAAAATTATTAGTGTAATTATTTTTGGCACGAGAAATGCTAGTAGAAAGTATCAGCACGAAGCTGAAGCGGTTTCTGAACGTAATTTCAGATTGCAAAGCGGTTAGTGACATCCTCTTTGACTACATCATTATATAAGGCGATGCCTTGATAAATCCTAGTCAAACGATGGCCGCAAAGCATACCTGCTAACGCTGGGGCAGAGCCCACGCTGTCAACTGTGTGTATTTTTACTTTTTAATATATCCAATATTTTAGGAGCTTATCATGACTCAGCTTGCTTGCGATTGCCTCATGTCTCCCCAAGAGCAACGCCTTCACGACAAGATCGAAGGCAAAGTAGACCGTTTCCGCGCAACCCACGAACGCGTA
>JAWXUA010000016.1:0-29973 GCA_044433065.1 Pseudomonadota bacterium | reverse complement strand
GGCTGGGGGGAAGGAGGACACTGTTTCAAAAGTTTCCTCCTTCCCCCCAGCTAGATAAATTAAAAGTGCTCTCTATCTAAAGTCCTGCAGTTGACGGCTTCAGCGAGGTGCTCGACGCTGATATTGTCGGCGGCTTCAAGGTCTGCGATGGTGCGTGCAATACGGATGATACGGGTATAGGCGCGTGCGGACAGGGCGAGGACTTTGACGGCGCGCTCGAGGAAATCGTGCTCTGTTGTACCGAGGGCGCAATGTTTCTCGAGCATGGAACCTGTGAGCTCGGCATTGGTGGTGATATTGGTGCCCGCGTAGCGAGCGGACTGGCGCGCACGGGCGGCCATGACGCGCTCACGCATGGTGGCTGAACTTGTGCCTGATCGTGCGGAACGCAAATCTTCCCATGGCACGGCAGGCACTTCGATGTGCAAGTCTATGCGATCGAGGAGCGGCCCTGAAAGGCGCGAGCGATAACGTTGAATTTGGGTCGTGGTGCAGATGCAGGTGTGGCGGTCATCGGTGCGGTAGCCACAGGGGCACGGGTTCATGGCAGCCACAAGCATGCAGTTTGCAGGATAGGTCAAGGTTTGGATGGCGCGTGAAATGGTGACGACGCTATCTTCGAGAGGCTGACGGAGAACTTCCAAAGCGGATTTATTGAACTCGGGAAGCTCGTCTAGAAAGAGGACGCCACGGTGTGCAAGGGAGACTTCCCCTGGCCTTGGGCGCGTACCACCGCCCACAAGTCCAGCTTCGGACACGGTGTGGTGTGGCGAGCGGAAAGGTCTTTCGCGCATAAGTGCTGCGCCACCTTCAAGCAAACCAGCCACGCTGTAAATTTTGGTGACTTCTAAAGACTCATCTGGCGTAAGATGCGGTAATACAGAGGGAATTCTTTGAGCCAACATGGTCTTGCCGCTACCTGGAGGGCCAATGAAAAGCAGGTTATGCGCACCAGCGGCGGCAATTTCGATGGCTCGCTTGCCGTGCTCTTGACCTTTTACGTCAATAAAATCTAAGCCTGAGTAGACTTCATTGTCAGTCCACACATCAGCAACTACGGGCGCAATGGCAGCTTCGTCACCCATAATAATAGCCACAGCTTCGTTAAGTGTCCGCGGACCGTAGACGGTGAGACCGTCCACCATGGCAGCCTCTTGGCCATTGCCTGCTGGGACCATGAGGGCGCGCATTTTTTGGTCACGGGCGAGCACAGCCATGGGCAGAATGCCTGTGACAGCGCGGAGTTCCCCTGCCAAGGACAGTTCACCTGCACAGAGAAGACCTTCGAGACGTTCGGGTGGAATAATCCCTGCTCCAGCAAGGAGGCCAAGGGCTAGGGGCAAGTCAAAGCCACTACCAGCTTTGCGCCGGTCGGCTGGTGCAAGATTGACGGTAATTCGAGCTGCCGGCAGCCTATGCATGCTTGAACGCACAGCGGCCAAGACACGTTCACGAGCTTCGCGCACTGCCCCTTCGGCAAGGCCAACCATAGTGAAGGCTGGATTGGCCTTTTGCGTGAAATCCACTTCCACATCAATTTCGAGAGCGTCGACACCATGCAAGGTGGCACTTTTCACGCTTACAAACATAGCCTTTCCTTATACAAATAAACCACTGAGATAGCAGAACTAAAGCTTAAAGCACGTATGCTTTTACCTAAAATAAGGGCCAGCGACAATGCCGCCAGCCCTTCATTTTTTAGTGAACACTCTTGAGGATACGATCCCAGCGAACACTGCCAGAGTCATCTCCTGCGCCCTTGACACCATCGTTCCAAGACCAGTAAATAATCCAAGCTTTGCCGTGGATGGCGGACTTGTCTACGAAGCCCCAGAAACGAGAGTCTTGGGAGTCGTCACGGTTGTCGCCCATGGCAAAATACTTGCCTTCTGGTACGGTGACGGGGCCGAATTCATCGCGAACCAAAGCCACGACATCGGGCTGTGAATGTTGAATGTAGTCCTCGGTGACCTTTTGGCCATTGCGGTACAACTGCTTATTGTGCACTTCAATGACGTCGCCAGGGACACCAACCACGCGCTTAATGTAGTCTATGGAAGGATTTTTTGGGTATTCAAAAACAATGACGTCACCCACTTCTGGGTCAGAACCTTCCCACATATAGGTATTGGTAAACGGAATTTTCACACCATAGGCAAATTTATTGACCAAAAGATGGTCACCGATTTGCATGGTTTCGAGCATGGAGCCTGATGGGATTTTGTAGGCCTGTACGATGAAGGTGCGGATAAACATGGCCAACAAGAATGCAATGATAAGTGCTTCAAAATATTCAAGAAAAACATTTTTACGTGCCATAATTTTTTTCTCCTAAAAATCTAGGTTAAACCATATCATTACGATAACATAGAACTCATTCAAATGACGTTCCTCACCAAAGCTAACAGGAACGCCTTACCGCGCTATCCGTCTGGGCAATCAAAGCCACCGAACGATGCGCTATCTTTCCCTAATTGCCTACTATAACAGTAAAACCATAGGTGCGATGGATTTTTATTGAGAGCGAGGCAGATGATTTTACTTTAAGGGAGCGTAGTCTTCCCTACGTGACCGCAAAAGCAAAATCATCTAACGAAGCTATCAACAAAAAGACACGCACCTACTCGTCACCCACACGGAGAGCTGCCAAAAATGCCTCCTGCGGAAGCTCGACGTTACCCATGCGCTTCATGCGTCGCTTACCTTCTTTCTGCTTTTCGAGGAGCTTACGCTTACGGGTAATGTCACCGCCATAACATTTTGCAGTAACGTTCTTGCGCATAGCAGAAACAGTTTCGCGGGCGATAACTTTCATGCCGATGGCAGCCTGAATAGCTACTTCGAAGAGCTGACGGGAGATGGTGCGCTTAAGCTTGAGGGCCAGTGCACGACCATAATGATAGGCCTTGTCACGGTGTACAATGACGGCCAAAGCGTCTACAGCCTCGCCATTGATGAGAATATCAAGGCGCACGAGGTTGGATTCGCGGTAGTCGATGGGCTCGTAGTCCATAGAGGCATAGCCCTTGGTACCGGACTTCAAGCGGTCAAAGAAATCAAAAACGATTTCAGCGAACGGAAGTTCATAGGTGATAACCACGCGGTTAGACGCGATATAGCCCATGTTCTTCTGGATGCCACGCTTTTCTTCACATAATTTCAAAACGTTACCAACAAATTCATTGGGCACGTGAATATCCATGCGCACATACGGCTCAAAAAGCTTGGCAATCTTGGTAGGGTCAGGGAGCTTGGACGGGTTATCGATTTCCTGCATGTCTCCATTGACGGTCTCGATGCGGTAAATAACCGATGGGGCCGTTGCGATGAGGTCAACTTGGAATTCGCGCTCAAGACGTTCCTGAATGATTTCCATGTGTAAGAGGCCAAGGAAGCCGCAACGGAAACCAAAGCCCAAAGCTGTGGACGTTTCAGGCTCATAGGAGAATGCTGCGTCGTTGAGCTGCAATTTCTCCAGCGAAGCCTTCAGCGGCTCGTATTCTGCTGCATCGGTTGGGTACAAGCCACAGAAAACCATGGGCTGGACTTCTTTAAAGCCTGGCACTGCTTCTTCAGCAGGGTTGGCTTCAAGAGTGATGGTGTCGCCAACTTTAGCATCGCCAAGTTCCTTAATGTTGGCGCACAAGAAACCAACTTCGCCCACAGAAAGAGTCGGAATATCAACAATATCAGGCGAGAACACACCAAGGCGTGTCACTTCGTAGGTCTTTTCCGTGGCCATGAGCTTCACGCGGTCGCCCTTGCTGAGGCTACCTTCCACAACGCGGAACAAGACCACAACGCCCTGATAGGAGTCATACCAAGAGTCAAAAATCAACGCTTTCAATGGCGCCTTAGGGTCACCTTCTGGAGCAGGCAGACGTTCCACAATGGCCTCAAGCACCATATCCACATTCATGCCGGTCTTAGCGCTAACCGAAACAGCATGAGTGCAATCAAGGCCAATGCTCTCTTCAATTTCGTGCGTCACGCGCTCAATATCGGAGCTTGGTAAGTCAATTTTATTCAAGACCGGAATGATGTCGTGCTCATGGTCCAGTGCCAGATACACGTTGGCCAAGGTCTGAGCCTCGACACCCTGCGTTGCGTCCACAACCAGCAAAGCACCGTCGCATGCTGCCAAGGAACGCGACACTTCATAGCCAAAGTCGACGTGGCCCGGTGTGTCAATCAAATTCAAAATATAGTCCGTGCCATCCTTGGCCTTATACGGCAAGCGCACGGTCTGCGCCTTAATGGTGATACCGCGTTCGCGCTCCAAATCCATCTTGTCAAGATATTGGTCGCGACGCTCGCGGTCACTCACAAGGCCCGTGATTTCTAAAATTCGGTCCGCAAGTGTAGACTTGCCATGGTCAATGTGGGCAATGATGCTGAAATTACGTATATTTTCTTGCTTAGGCATAACCTGTCGTGCCGTAACGCTACGGCTGGCATTCAAAGCGTGTATGAATATTCCACCCAAAACGTGGACTGCTAACTAAAATACTCCCTTTTCTACGCTATTTGTCTGTAAAAGTCTATGTAGGGATTGGAGGGGATTTTTGAACGAGCTGAGAGGAGGAAGGAAACTTTTTAATTGCGGAGAGGCTTGGGCCGTTGGATGAAAATTCGCAGCGCATGAAAAAAAGAAGAGATAGAAAAGGACAAGGCATGATGAATACCTTGTCCTTTTTACAGCTTTAACATATTTTGTTTATCGACCTAGCATACACTAGTAAAAAATAAAAAAGGGCTTGCCTAAGCTAGCCCCTTATCGTGTGTCTGCGAGTGGAGGCTTACGCCCGCGAATCTCACAGCAAGTAAACGTAACATAAAGCGCAGTATAACGTATGTCAACGGATTTAGATCGCATTCAATCAATTCGCCCTATTTTATCAAATGCTCGTTTAGGAAGATATGAAGCGGAGGTGAGAAATCTTAGCGTGCCAGACTCGCGCTCTTTAGCATTGTATATTTGGAATGCAAAAATTGCGGCTAGCCTGCTTGTTCCTCTTCACATTTGCGAAGTATCTACGCGCAATGCTGTTTCCGAAGCTCTTACGCTAACCTATGGCAAACATTGGCCTTGGGAAACCCACTTTGAACGCAGTTTGCCCTCACCACCACATGGTTATAATCCACGCTCAGATCTTATCAAAGCTCGAGTAGACTCAACAAGTACTGGCAAAGTTATTCCTGAATTAAAATTTATTTTTTGGCAAAAAATGTTTACACGTCGCCACCAAGTACGCATATGGCAGCCTTATTTGAAAAAAGTTCTTCCTTTTCTTACACTAGCTACTCATGTAGACCATGATATTACACAAATTTACCAGCGTCTTGAATGTATACGCAAACTTCGAAACCGTATTGCACACCATGAACCCATTTTTACTCGCAATATACAAAACGACTATCTACAAATTTTATCGCTAGTAGAACTACGTAGCCATGAAGCAGCACTATGGCTAGATGAAAACCAAACAACCTTAGAACTTCTACAGTACAAACCTCTGTAACATAACAAAAAAAGGCGGAACCTTTCGGAACCGCCTTTAGTGCATCAAAGTGCGTTGGGCTTACTTGCCACTATTGAGCTTAGCTTCCTGTGGGAAGATAGGCAAGTAGCGGTAAGAGATTGCGACAACGATGATAGCGTATGCTACTACGAGAGCGCTTGCGCCCCATTCTGCCCAGTTCGGATTGTAGGTTTCCCAAGAATCGAAAGGCATTACAGGAATGGCGAGACCTTGAACCGTCATAACGTAACGGTTGATGGTTACGCCGATGCAGTCGAGGATAGCGGCAGAGTAGAACAATGCAGGGTTGTTGCGGAGCTTTGGAATAACCAAAATAGCAGCAGGAACAACACCACAAAGGAAGAGTTCGCTCCAGAGGAGCCACTTGCCGTAAATCCAACCGTAGAACATTTGGTCAAAGGTCTGCCCTTGACGTGGGAGAAGGTCAGCAGCCCAGAAGTACGTATCAGCAAGCTTGAACACCATGTAAACGGTGAGCATGGTACCTGCGATTTTACCCATGAGGGACTTAACTTCCCAAGTGACCATCTGACGACCAGTAATCTTTTCGATGATGGTGCAAACCAGTACGGTGAATACTGGGCCGGAACCAACAGCGGAGAGAACATAGAGGAAGAAGGTCCAAGGCCAGATGAAGAAGCCTTCGCGGTAGAGGTATGGACGGCCGAAGAGCACGCCATACATGCCACCAAGAGAACCTTGGTGGAAGGTGGACAAGAAGCCACCGATACCAGCGAAAAGAGGCATCCACACGTGGAAGTTGTGTGCAATGGCGTGGATAAGCTTGTTCTTGTTGAGCACTCTATTCTCAAGGATAAGAGGCACATACTCAATGATCAATACCAAGCAGTAGCAGGTAATACAGAAGATAACTTCTGTGAGCATGGAGTGAACGTTAGCATGCCAGTAACCAAACCATGCGCGCAGTGGTTGACCAATGTCGAGCACGAGGATGATCATTGCGCCAGAGTAGCACAAGAAGCCAAGGATAACAGCGAGGTTAATGATGTTCTTCAGCTCTTTAATGTTCAAAATGTACATCAAGAGACCGGAGAAGAACGCACCTGCACCAAGAGCAATAACCGCAAGGTCAAAGGTAATCCAGAGACCGAAGCCAAAGTAGTCGTCAAGAGCGGTAACGCCAAGACCTTCAGCAAGAACACGGTATGCAGCATAAACGCCCCACAGCAAAAGAGCTGTTGGGAGGATCATACCAATCAAGAACTTGGTGAGCGAGCAACGTGGGTTGCCCTCAGGGAACAGTTCAGCGTCGATGGGAAGGCTGTAATTTTTATCCATGACCTACCCCTTAACCTTTTCGTCTTCAAGATAGTTGTCACCAAGGCGACGAACCCATTCGCGACGGCTCATGTAGTAAACCTGTGGATCAGTACCAAGGCGTTCCAAGAGACGGAAAGCAGTTGGGCTTTGGATAAGCTCATGAACCTTGTGTTCAGGGTTCATGATGTCGCCGAAGCTAATAGCACCATTTGGGCAAGCTTGTGTGCACGAGGTCACATAAGCGCCATCTGGCAAGTTATTAGGATCTTCGCCATTCACGCGAGCCTTGTCACGGGCAGCCATGAGGCGTTGGTGACAGAAGCTACATTTTTCAACAACACCACGAGGACGTACGGAGACGTCTGGGGTGAGGGTTTTTTCCATGCCTTCAGGCCAGCTTGGGTCAAACCAGTTGAAGTAACGAGCGTGGTAAGGGCACGAAGCCATGCAATAACGGCAACCGATGCAACGTGGAGTTACTTGGCTGACGATGCCGCCCTCTTCGTTCTTGTCGGTTGCCACAACTGGGCAAACCGTAACGCAAGATGGGTGGCCGCATTGCATGCAAGGACGAGGCAAATATGCCATGTCGCTTTCAGGGAACGGCTTACCGTTATTAAGTTCGTACACAACAAGCCAGTTCAAGGACTTAAGCTTGTCGGAAGCATCTACTTGAGGTGCGATATTATTTTCAGCTTGGCAAGCAACCATGCACGCGCCACAGCCCGTACACTTGTCGATGTCGATTACCATGCACCATTTACGGCTGAATTCTTTATGATGAGCACTCATGACGTCCGTTCCTTATGCTTTGGCGATGTTAACGCCAGTGCTCGTCCAGACAGACATGCCAGTACCTGGCTCCGCTTTTGGAGCAAGAAGTTGCATGACGTTCACGCCTTTACCCTTGCTGAACTGGTCAAATGCAGTATGACCGAAGCCAAGCAACATACCAACGGTATTGTTTGCGATGGTTTCCGTGATATTGATTTTTACAGTTACCTTGCCAGCTTCATTGGACAACACAACAGTGTCGTGTTGCTTGAGGCCGAGCTTGCGAGCGGTAGCACCGTTCACCATGACGTAGTTCATAGTGCCTTGGAGTTCCCAACGGCGAACAGTCTTGATATTGAAAGGTGGGATGGCGGTTCTGCTTGTACCGATATTGAGGCGAGCAAAAGGAGCAAGTCTCAAGGTTTCGCTAGGAGCTTTGAAGCCGTTGACAGCTGTGGCAATTACGTCAGAGCGGAATGCCATGCCGTACGCGGAAAGCACGTCGCGGCTTGTGAAGGCAGTGCCTTCAGCAAGGCTGTCATAGTCAGCACCAAGAGCTTCAGCCTTTGCTTGGAGCATTTCTTCGAAGGAACCAGCGCCAAGGGACAAGCCAAGGCGTTCGGCCAAATCAAAGAACACATCCATAGCAGAGCGAACGTTGAACAAAGGCTCAACAACGGCAGGGGCTACGGAGTACACCGTTTCGCCACAGCCGTAAGGGGTCAATGCGTCCTCAAGACGTTCCATACCCATAGGCACTGGAATGACGAGGTCACTGGCTTTGGCGGTTTCGTTGAGCATGGTAGCAAAGCAAACCTTGAAGGAAGCTTTTGCATATGCTTTGGCGAAATCGTCGCCCTTTGGCAAAGCGTACGATGGGTTAGCATCGTATACGAGGATTGCCTTTGGAGCTTCTGCACCTTCAGCGGCAGTTGCGGCAGACCAAGCGATAAGGTCGGTCTTCCACATGTCCTTGCGGTCCATAGCGTCTGGCAGAACTTTGTCTGCAAACGGAATAGCGCGCAAGCCACCGTCGCGGTTGACGGAACCGAGCAACATGTTGAGAGCGATGCCAGCCATGATAGGAGCAACGCCACAACCTTGTTCGAACTCAGAACCAGCAATAACGAGAGGACACTTAGCAGCCATCAAGTCTTTAGCCATAGCCGTAATGGATGCCGCAGAAATGCCGGTTAATGCGGCAACTTTTTCTGGGGTAAATACGGATGCCATTTGCTTGAAGACAGCGAAGTCGCTTACTGGTGCGCTTGCGCCCATTTCCATGAGCTGCTGAGCGATACCAAGAGCAAGGAAGACTTCCGTGCCAGTGTGAACAGGCAACCACGTATCCACAGCAGCAGCTGTGTTGTTACGTACTGGGCCTGCGTATGCAAACTTGACTTGTGGCTCTTCGCCTACTGGACGGCCAGCGTTGAATGCGTGGCGGTTACGGATAGCCGTACCCCAAGATTCAAGCACGTTGGCGCCAAGTGCCAAGACAAAGTCACTTTTTTCGATGTCGTAGCCAATTTGGCCAGCACCGCCCATGAGTTCCCAAGCTTTAGAAGCAGGTTGTACTTCAGAAGGCATAAGGAGGAAATCATCGGAACCCATTTGCTTAGTGAAAGCGGAAAGCATTTCACTTGCGGTACCGTTTTCGTCGCCGGAGATACAGGCAAAGCTACCCTTAGCGGCCTCAAGGCCTGCGAGCAACATTTTGCCAGCTTCTTCCCAAGAAACTTCAACGTAAGCACCATCGGCGCTACGCTTCAGTGGGCGACGCATACGAGCTGGGCTGTACAGCATTTGTGCTTCAGCAGCGGCAATGGAAGAAAGGCCGCCTTGGCTCAGTGGGTGCTCAGGATTGCCAAGCACACGTACGGGACGACCGCCAACAAGACGGACCATCACGCCTTCGCCAGAAGGACAATGTTTGCTGATGCTAGGGACGTAGGAATTTTCGCCGTAGATGTTACGTGGAATCCATGACCAGTTCTGGGACCAGATAGAAACGTCATCAAGACCTTTCCAGATCACAGGAGTTGCCATGATACCAGTGGTGGCACCGCCGACGAACTTAAGAAAACTTCTTCTGTTCAAAGCCATTGCAGTACCCCTTCCTACTTGTGACACACGAAGCAGGCATTGCTAGCTGCTGTCTTACCGCCAAAGAAACCCTTTACGTTCATATGGGTGGCGTGACAACGTTCGCAAGACCACATCTTCATGGTGTTTTTGCTGTAACCAGTCAACTTGTTCTCGTAGTACGTTGGGGTAGTATCACTTTGAGCTACGTCAAGGTGGCACTTACCGCAAAGCTTGATTTCCGAGAAACCGTGACAGCGATTGCAACTATCCATAGAGTGCGCCGCATGGCTAAAGAACACGTTATCAGGTTGCGTCTGATAAACGAGCCATTTTACTTCTTTGCCGGTATTTACATACTCGTCAATGAAGCGTTGTTCTTCTGGGTCTTCGCCCAGCGGTTCAGAGTGGCAAGCTGCACAGCTTTCAGTAGATGGCAAACCTGCAAAGGTGCCGTCTTCACGCAAGCTATGGCAATCTTCGCATGCCATCCCACCGTCTTCCATGTGTACCTTGTGGCTAAATCGGATCGGCTGATCTTCTGCTGTGTACATCATACTTGGATATGCGTACCAACCAAAAACCAACGCGACGATCAGGCCGACGAAGAATGGCGCGGCGCTACATACGCACGAACATCCACTCTTGCTGTCTTCGTTTTTCAACTGCCTGTCCTCCATACCCTTCGCCTCAAAGAAGGTTTTGAAGATGGATAACTAGAATATATGTGCAAATGCCTTGTTTTGTTTTCCAGCAAGAAAGGCATGCTCTTGTCAGGATGAATACCCTATAAAAGAACCTAACGAACCAGAATGCAAAAGATATTTCCATATATACTCTAAATAGAATATGCATGTAAAATGCGTTTATTTTGTTTTCTAGCGAGGCTGATGAGTTTTTTACGAAGGTCGCGTATATAGACATACGTAACCGGAGTAAAAAACAAATCCAACGAAGCTAGAAAGTAAAAGAATCGCATTTTTGCATATTCTAAAGCCCACACCTGCCTTTGCTACCCTTACTAGGTGACAGCAAGGAACATTGTCAAGGTGAATTTTTTCACAAAACGCAGGCCTTCCCCTTTGTATATCGCACGGTTAAGCGTTTTCACGCCGCCCCTTATGCTTCATGCACTCTACCGTAGACATCATCAAAACGTACAATATCGTCTTCTTCAAGATAAGAACCTCTTTGAATTTCGATAAGTTCCAATGAAATCTTGCCGGGGTTAGAAAGTCTATGTTGTACACCACATGGAATAACAGCCCACTGGTTTTCCGTGCACAACATCTGTTCGCCATTTATTTCAACTAAAGCAGCCCCACGCACCACAACCCAATGTTCGCTGCGGTGATGATGCATTTGTAAGGACAAGCAAGCCCCAGCATGAACGGTGATCCGTTTTATCTTGCATGAGGGATGCGCTTCAAGCACGGTATAGCTCCCCCAAGGACGACGCACAGTGACATGCACGTCTGTGAGCGGGCTTAATTCTGCCTTGAGCATATCCACAGCGTCCTTAACAAACTGGGCTTTGTGGCGTGGACATACCAATGTTGCATCGCGCGTTTGCACCACTATCATATTAGTAAGACCAATGCCAACTAATTTTCCACTGCGAGAAAGCAACAGGGAATCGCGGCAATCGAGGTTCATGGTGTCGCCTTGCACCACGCAGCCAGCACTGTCCTTGGCCTCAAAGCGGTGTAGGGCTTCAAAGCTTCCAAGGTCATCCCATGCGAAATTACTTTCAATAACAGTGACTTGTCTGTCTTTTATGGCCAGCTCCATGATGCCACGGTCCAAAGATACTGATGGCAGCGTATGGTAGGAGTTTACCAAAGGGACCTCGTGGCGTGCTTGCCACCAGTCCCAAAGACTTTTTTGATGGTTTGCCACTGACTGTAAAAAAGCGTCGCCATGGAAAAAAAACATGCCGCTATTCCACAGGTAGCGCCCATCTTCGCGATAGTGCGCGAGATATTGTGTGGCTGTGGCGAGATCTGGCTTTTCCACAAAGCTTTTCACGGCATACGCACGCGGATGGCCTTGAGTATACGGACGGGCATGCGGATGGCTTCGAGCATACGGACGGGCTCCAGTCTCGTTTGGTCTGACTACACCAAAGCCAAGCCTATCGTCGTCATGAGTAGAAGCCTGAAGGTGCCCTTCCCCACGCAAAATATAGCCATAGCCCGTTTCAGCTTTGGTCGGCGCAATGCCAAAGGTCACAAAGTGCCCAGACTGTGCGAAACCTTGAGCGCATTCCATGGCCTGCATCCAGCGTTCTGCGTGGTCATCTGCATGGCCATCTGCGTAGCCATCTGCGTAGCCATCTGCATGGCCATCTGCGTAGCCATCTGCATGGTCATCTGCGTGACCCACAACAGGACCCACAACATGATCAGACGGGAACACAGCAATATTAGGAGCTATATCATAAACTGTATTTACACTTGTGTCATCTGAAAATTGAGAGCTTTTCTCCAGATGAACAGCCTTGTTGCGCTCCATCTCCCACGCTGCATCAAGGCCAAGTAAGACAGCTGGCAACGTACTGCGCACGCAAGGTTCCGCAACAATGCCCGATACAAGGCCCTCGTCCATGGCCATAGCTTGTTCGCGCACTTCAAAAACATGCTCCACATTGGTCACAATATGGATATTTTCCACGGCAAAACAACGCATGACACGCTCTAACGTTGCCTGCAACAGCGTTCGCCCATGGCCAAGGTCTATCAACTGCTTTGGATACAGCGACCGCGACAAAGGCCACAGCCGTGTGCCAGAACCACCAGCAAGGATGATGGCGTGGCTTGTGGGGCCAGCCATGGGATCAGTCATGTGGCCAGTCGTGGGGCCAATCATGGGACTAGTCATGGGAACAGCCCCCCTGAAAAAAAGATTTTGCGTCATCTAAACATTTTGCGTCATCTAAACATTTCGCGTCATCTATGGTTTTGGTGTTTGTACTTTCATGTTCCACAGCGCACCCCTTATATACTGACGATGGCAAAAGATTGGCCACACGGTAGTATAGCGCGTGTAAAATGCAATGATAGACAGCCCTCAGAGCGTGCCTTAAACCTCCTCATAAATTTTCCTGAAATTTCTTCTTGACCAAACAGCCCACCCCAAGGCATAAAGAACTTCGCTCAATCACGGAGGGGTGGCAGAGCTGGTTTAACGCGGCGGTCTTGAAAACCGTTGAAGGTGGAAGCCTTCCGGGAGTTCGAATCTCTCCCCCTCCGCCATAAAAGATACTAAGAAAGCCCAATAAGGTCCATAAGTCCTTGTTGGGCTTTTTTTACGGTATTTACTATTTCTTTTGTAGTCGACCATACACATGATTTTTCAAGCCCTCTTGGCCCAAAGCCTTGAGGGCTTTTTTATGGCCTGCCTATTTCGCAAAAAAACAGGACTATTTTACTATCTTTTTTTCAATCAAACACTGTTTACGTATGGACAGGTGATAGTCTTTATGCTATGTATACATAGCAAAAAAGTATCGATGCATACTTAAGTTCTGCATCGGTACGCATTATATTCCCACTTCATCCTGTATTAAATGAGTAAACACTCTTAACATACACAAAAGGTATCCTAGTTCTATGCAAAAGCTCACTACTTCTATACCACAAAATACGCCTATAAAGTCCCGTACCGTGCAAGCCTCACCTTTTTTCTCTCTTGCATTGCCACGTGTTCTTTCGCATTCTCGTATGTATGCCCTATCCTTTGTGCTAGCGACGTCCCCTCTCCTAGCACCCATCTGCTTACCCACATACGCACAGGCGGAAACATCTAACGGTAAAACTGAAACCTATAACGATACATTTACAGACTTGAGTAGCAACATACAGGTATATCACCTATTTGCAGGAAATGTGGGAGATGCTACCAACTACGGCGACCGAAGTGACGCAAGTTCCGCCACTGCCAATAATAATACCTTCTTTGTTAAAGAAGGTGCCGCTATGAGCGCAGAGGCTGCTAGTACATCGACAAAATACGAGATGAACGGTGCTGCCGCGCATATTGCTCTTTATGGTGACGTCACTGCAGTCACAGCCAATGGAAACGCTTCTTCTATTTCAGGAGGTTATATTGCCAACCTTTATGGAGCGTACATAGGAATCAATGCTCTTGTATTTAACGACTACGTTAAGACCACCCTCAGTACTCTTACCGCCAATGATAATAGCATTGTCATGGAGGAAGGCACTGTGGGACAGGGTCTCCAAAATCAAGATAGTGGCCTAGTGTTATATAATGTCGGTAAAAGTTTGGCAGCAGTCCATGTGGTCTCTTACAACACCAATGATGATGCGACGTTTTATCTGAACAATAACAGTGTGTACATATCCGGCGGTACAGTGGTATCCACCATTGGCAGTGATGCAAAAGAGGGTGCCCTCACAGGTGCGTATCTATCTACTGTGCTCGGTGAGGCCACCATGAGCAATAACAGTGTCACTATTACAGGAGGAGATGTCCAAGCAAAGAGAATAGCGGGGGCTACTTTTTATACTTGTTCCCTTGAAAATATAGAGACTAATTTCCCATCTACTTCTTCTCATGATCTCTCAGATGTTTCAGACCAATGGTCTTTTGATCAGCATGACACTTCTGTTACTATGTTTAACAATAGCGTAACTATATCTAGTGCAGACGGGGTATTCAACTCCTTTCTCATAGCTGGTGCTTATGCGAACGTTTCAAATACTGCCGAAATGTACAATAACACGGTGTACATTAGCGCAGGCAGCTTTACATCAACGAATAATAGTGAACCGATTGTTATCACAGGGGCGTATTTAAAGCCTATCCAACCATTCTCAATAGACATAGAAGCCAACGATGGCGCAGGGGGATATATTATTGAAGGCACAGTGTCCATGAAGGCATATGGCAACAGTGTGACTGTCACTGGCGGAATTATTGAAGGCTTAGTATCGGGAGCCACCATCTATGTTGAATATTCGGGCCAGTCCACAACCTATATAAATAGTCTTTTGGAATATGAGGGTACTATCAGTAATAATACTGTCACTGTGTATGGAGGCGAAATTACAAGTGACGATTACGGCGATAGCGGTATTTATGGCGGTTTGTATCAAGGCGTAAATGCAGAGGGTTCGACTAGTATCTACGGTGACAAAACATGGAGCATAATAAACACATACTCTATTACCGATAATACGGTAAACATTGGTTTTGACGCTTCCTTAGGCAATACCATAGTATTGCTGGTGGTGCTTATAATAACAAATCAAGCACCAATGTGACGTATGTCACCCTCACCCCTAATGTACACACCTATGACGGCAATACGCTGAACATTAACCAGCTGGCAGAGACACAAAGCATAAGCACCATTGCCAACTTCGAGAATATTAATATTGTGCTTGGTGCTGAGAATACGGCTGAGCAACTTGAGACTACTGCGCTGATTGATTTAAGTGGCACTTTGTACTTGGGTAATGGCTATGCGACTGAAGAGGCAACTGCTACGGCATCTGAGGCTGGCGATACCCAAGCAACAACCGCCACCAAATACGCCAACTTTGGCTTATACACGTCCCTTGATAGTACTCTCGCCACTGGCGATACGGTTACGCTGTTTACAGCAAAAGACATCGACGGCAATTTCGCAAATCTTGGTGAGGATAATAGCGGAAGCTACACGGGTTCATACGGTACGCTTCTTGCCAAGACGTGGGATATTCTAACGGTTGGGAATGATGACGATGGCTACACCATGACCGCAACCCTCAAGAGCACCCAAGCTGGCGAACAATCCAAGGTGCTTGGGGAAGCCAGCGTTTCCTCTGTGGCAGCGCTGAGTGCTGGGGCGGATTTGCTGACAGGACCGGCTATGGCTTCGGCTCAAGCGCGAGTGGAGGCACAGTCGTCGAGCAAATCTTCTGCTGAGGCATCTGGTGGCAATTCTAGTCTAAGCTCTGGTCCAAGCGCCGCACCTTTTGCCGTGTCCAGCGTTGGACAAAGCCGCTATCATACAGGTTCACACGTTGATACGGAGTCGTTCTCGGTCAACGCTGGTGTGGCCTATGGTGGTCAAGGCACCGATGGCGATTGGCTTTCCGGCATTTTTGTTGAATATAGCCGCGGTGAATACACCACCTACAATTCCTTTAGCACTGGCTCTGTGGAAGGCGAAGGCACAAGCAATGCCTTTGGTCTTGGTGGCTTTGCGCGCTATGATTTCAACGGGAATTCCAGCAAATATAAGGATTTCAATCCGTATGTAGAGGGCTCTGTTCGCCTTGGTTATGTTGAAGCTGACTATGCCTCTGATGGCGGTGATGGGGCTGGCATTCCTATGGAATTTGATGTGCGGCATATGTATATGGGCGCGCACCTTGGTCTTGGTAGTGTAAGCCAGTTGACGGACAAGGTTTCGCTTGATTTGTCCTTGCGCTATTTCTGGACCCACCAGATGGGAGGCAACGAAAACATTGCCGGCCACAATGTCGATTTCCATGCTGTGGACTCGCATCGCGTACGCCTTGGCGCGCGCACGGATTATGCCTTGATGGATGACCAAGAATCTGGCCGCTTTACGCTGTATAGTGGCGTTGCCATGGAGCAGGAATTTGACGGGACTGCCAAGAGCTCTGTAGATGGCTATGAGGCTCCAGCACCAAGCCTACAAGGCACGACTGTTCTTGGTGAACTTGGCTTCACTTATACGCCGCTGAACGTTTTCCCCATGACCATCGACCTTGGTTTTCAAGGCTATACGGGCAAGCGCGAAGGTGTAAGTGGCAGTTTGCAATTGATATATGCATTTTAATGTGCTGATTGCATAGCAAGACAAAAGCTCTCGGCAAGACAAAACGTGGCCATAAAAAAGCCCTCTATGAACCATTTCGGTGCATAGAGGGCTTTTATCGTTATGGACTAGAATATGCTAATACGCTGACTTCCATGAGGATTTGCATAGGCGTCACCAATGTTACCGCCCAAATCCTGCTTGACGTATTCGATGAGTACGTCGCTGTCGAGCATGAACATATCCATGACCACAGGGCAATCCTTGAACATGGTGAGGCCATCGCCACCTTGTTTCAGAAGATAGTCATGCGATGCCACAGTATAGACTCTTGCCTCGTCCAGTGCTTCGCCGTTAATGACAATGTCTTTGACTCTATAAGCACCATCAACGCGCACAAAATTACCGTATACATCGACCTGAACGGACGATGGCACAGAACTATCAATACTATATGTTATGCCAGAAACATGCACAAGGCTTGCGCTTGGCAAAGGATACAGAGCTGCACCCATTTCAAGAGCGTCTTTTATGGCCTTACCCGTCACTTCCATGGACATGATATAGTTACCAAATGGGTGAATATCGATAACGTCTTGGTATGTGACATCACCTTTAGCAAGATTGGTACGGATGCCACCAGCACTCACAATGGCCACGTCTGTGCCCAGAAGAGCCTTGTACGCATCGGCAACAAAATCGCCTAGATTAGTCTCTTGTAAACGTATGGTGTGCTCTGTTTCCGTGTAGGCAAGCAAGTCATAGTCACTGTATGCAATGTTTTGGTTCAACAATTCTGCAAACTGCGCTTGTATAGCCTCTACACGTTCTTGCATTTGCGCATCTTTTGTAACGCCAATGGCATTGGCATCTATGAGTGTTGCATGCAGTGCATCATGGCCAGATTTAGTTGTATCAATGGTCACTTGGCCAATATGGCTTAGTTTTGTCCCTGCTTGAGACAAAATAACATCCTCACCAAAGGCATTCTTATAGATTTCGCCATCTATAATAGAGTGCGAGTGACCATCTAAGACCATATCAATGCCCGACGTATGGGCAATAAGGTCCGTAGAACGCCATGGCGCTGCTGCCTCTTCGATGCCTAAGTGTGCCAAAGCAATGACATAATCCGCGCCTTCAGCCCGTGCCTTGTCCACGCTTTCCTGCACCATGGTGTACAAGGTTTGCCCGTCGGCATCCTCACCCAAGGTATACAAGAAATTGCCTGCTTCATCTTTGAAGTGGCGACTGGCAGCTCTGGATATGGACTCTGGTGTGGTGATGCCAAGGAATGCAATATCCACGTCATCCACTGTATAGATGGCATAGGGTGCAAAGACTGGCGTATTATCTTCAAGGCGGATAAAGTTTGTGGCGAGGATATGTTCTTGTACATCCTCTGTCAGCTCAAACATCCTATCCATACCATAGTCAAATTCATGGTTACCAAGAATGATATAGTCATATTCTACTTCACGCATTAACGTAGAAACAGCTTCACCCTTGGTCAGCATGGCGATATTCTCACCTTGAATGGAGTCACCGCAGTCAACTAAGATGACATTGTCCGCACCATAACGTGCTTCCAAAGCATCTCTATACGCAACAAGCCCTGCATAGCCTATATTCTTATCCACACCTGCATGTACATCGTTGGTATGCAAAATGATAATAGGATTTTTTGCAGCATCGCTAGCCTGCTCTTTGCTTGCACAAGAGCACAACAGCAGCACAGCAACTGTCGGTAACAATATTCTTGTGGCCCATTTCTTCATCTTCCATCCCCTTATATACAGTGTAACACCCTAGTCCACTAGGTAATATTCAACCGTGCTCACAACACGCACGGTTTTCATTTGCGGCTTATAGTGATCTGGCGTGGAAATGGAGAACTGGCCCTGATTGGCCTTGCGTATTTTACCCAAGAAGCTATCGGAATCCTTGGCAAAACGTTCTGCAACTTCGCGCGCATTCTTGGTCGCGTCTTCCACCATGATAGGCTTCAGCTCATTGAGCTTCGTAAAGGTATAGGTCACGTTGCCGCTCATGCCACTGAAAGCTACACCATCCTTCATCAGCACTGCAATGCTTTCGGTCATGCCTGCAACTTGCTCTACTTTATCCGAGCTCACAACAACATTGGCATGGGCCATATACTTATATAGCGGCATATTATTCTGTGATGCGTACGCAGTTTTATCTTCAATAGATGGCATCAGCACAGAAATCTCATGCATTTCAATGCCATTGCTCAGCAAAAAGTCCACAATCTTCTTTGTGTCTTCTTCATTTCTTGCATAAAGTTCTTCAAGACTATTAGCCACAACCTTAAAATTGATGGGCCATACAACCTCATTGGCCATGACTTCACGCTCAGCCAGTCCCTTCACAACAACAGTACGCTCCATGGACTTCATGCCCATAATACCTGCATACAATGCATAACCAAGAGACGCAAAAGCCAGAACAATGCACAAGCCAAGGATGCAAATTCCACTATTTTTCATACTATGTCTCCTTTTGCCCATGATCATAGGGCAAAGGATGCGGATGCGCAAGTTTTGGGGATGGTGCGTACCGTTGATGTTGCTCGAAGATGGATTGCCACGTCGTTCGGCAGGTGCTTCAGCCGTTGAGCACCATTCCCTCGGCAATCCATCTTCGGGCTATTCACAAAGACCAGAGCCATTCCCTCGGCAATCCATCTTCGATGTCCTTACACCTCCAACAAATGCACCGCGCAGGCAATGCAAGGGTCGAGAGAATGCACCGTGCGCATGACATCTGTTGGCCTGTCCATGTCAGGTACTGGCACGCCAACGAGAGCTTGCTCTACGGGCGATGGCTTATCTTGTGAGCAGCGAGGCCCAAGGTTCCACGTGCTAGGCACAACCATTTGATAGTTTTCAGTACGTCCATTTTTGATGGTAATCCAGTGACTTAGAGCACCACGAGAAACCGACGCTGTACCAACACCTTCGCCGCCACTAGGCATCTTCCATTCTTTATAGATGGCCACAGAAGGCGACTTCGCGCGGTCCGCCAGCTCCTCAAGCCAAAGAGGCGTTTGGTCCATGAGCCGACGTGTTTCCATCATGCGTGCGGCAATGCGGCCCATGGTTGAGTTGAGATTTTGACGCTTCAAATCACAACGGGACAACCAGTCGTCCACCATGCGCCGTGTCTGAGACTCACCCCGCGCAAAGGCAAGCATGCACCGCGCAAGTGGCCCTGTCTCCATGGGCTGGCCAGCATAGCGAGGCGCCTTGGACCACGAATACTGCTTATCAAGGTCGTACGCCGTATAGTCAGGATTGGTCACGCCATCAGCTGGCGCTAGAGGTGGACTTGGTTCATACCAAGCACGGGCAACATCTTCTTTAATTTCAGATGAATACACATTCTCAATAGACGCCTTAGCCTGTGAGCTTGGTTCCACTGCGCTTCCCCACAAAATGCCGCCCTTGAAATAGGGTTCGCCGCCAGCACTGCCTGAACTATTGGGCGACACAGGCGCAAATTCCGACACGTCGTAGAAATTGCTCACGCCACCATAGTTAGCAACATCAGGATACCGCTTGCTCAAAAGGTAAACATCACCACGATAATGATTGTGCACAAAGTGGGCTGACTCGCGCAGCAAGGTCCGCACCTTGTCGAGAGCCTCTGGCTTCAACGCATCGTAGCACGTGACGCCGCCCACGCGCATGGTCTGCGAATGAGGATTTTTGCTCGTGAAAATGGCATTGGCACGCGCCAGTTTCAATTGCACCCGAATGGCACGTAAGTAGTTGCATGCCATGACTAAATTCTCTTCAGGCGACAGCTTATAGGCTGGATTGCCACCCAAAAAGTCCGCCTTGGCTAAAAAGCCTAGCTGACCGCTATCCACAAAGCGTTTTAGCTGTTCCTGAAAAATCGCCATTTCCTCTGGCCACGCATCCGCGCCCGAAATCTCGCCCGACAGCCGCGCCGCCGCCTTCACATCCGCCGTCAACGCACTTTGCATATCCATATAATCAAGGCCGCTCAGCAAGTAAAAATGCACCACATGGTCATGCATCATCTGGGTGGCCAAAATCAAATAACGCACCAGCTTTGCCGCCTCTGGTATCTCCACGCCCACAGCGTCCTCTACCGCACGCACGCTCGCCAAAGCATGGGTGTTGGTACATACACCGCACACACGCTGCACATAGTGGTGCACATTCTCAGGCAAACGTCCCTGCACAATGGTCTCAATACCCCGAAATAACTGGGAACTGGACCACGCCTTGGTCACACGACCTGCCTCAAGCTCCACCTGCAATTTTAAGTGGCCTTCAATGCGCGTTACTGGATCTATCGTTAGCATTTGTTTCATAGTATTTCCTTTTTTGTTTGGCTGGAGGGAGGAAACTTTTGAAAAAGTGTCTTCCCCCCAGCATATAACCTACAGCAACACATCCCAAAAATCAGGCTCGCTGCAACCAATGCAGGGCGAACCTGCGTGTACGGGCCATGAGACTTGGTTGAAGAGCTTGCCTGCGCAGTTATTGTAGGTGACGGGGCCACGGCATCCTAGCTCGTAGAGACACCAACCTTTGCGCGCCTCTTCGGAAGCGAAGGACAGGGCAAATTCTCCGCGGTCAAAGTGGTTGCGGCGTGGACACATGGCGTGGACGGTGTTCTGGTAGAAGGGCAGCGGCCGGCCAGCATAGTCGAGCTCGGGCATACCTTTGGTGAGCAGATGGACGATGGTGCCGATGATGTTGATGGGGTTGGGCGGACAGCCTGCGATATTGATAGGATTGATGCCGTAGGGCCCGAGGGCATCGCGTATGCTGAGAGCATGACTTGGATTGGGGTTCGCAGCTGGAAGACCACCAAAGGCGGCACAGGATCCCACGGAAATGACAGCTTTGGCTCCGCTGGCGATACGATGGAACAGGGAGAGCATATTCTCGTCGGCAACACGGCCATAGACGCCACCTTGGCGCGTTGGGATGGAACCTTCGATGAGACAGTAATAGCCTTCGGGATGGGCTATGGCTTCCTCGAGAACACCGTGCGCCGCGTGGCCCGATGCTGCCATGACGGTTTCACAGTAGTCGAGAGAAATAGTCTCCATGATGAGGATATCGAAGTACGGGTCAATGGTCCTGAGCAAAGCCTCGGTACAGCCTGTGCACTCGGAGCCATGCATGTAGACGACTGATGGCCGACGCTTGTTCTCGAGGGCTTGGGCTACGACAGGGCCCATGGATGCGTCCATGCCAAGGGCCACCGCCACCATGGAACATACTTTCATGAACTCACGACGGGATGCGGATGGTCTCTTTTCAAGGAATAAAGGCTTGAATGTCATGGCTAGTCCTCCAATGCCTTAGCGTGTGCAATTGATGGGGCAGATGGGGCAGATGGGGCAGATGGGGCAGATGATGCTGTACTATGGTCGGCCGCAGTGGAGGATTGAGGAGGCGTAATCTCCCATGCAAGGGCTGGGCTGTCGGTATCAGAGGTGGAGCCAGAGGTGTTGCCAGAAGTATGGACAGGAGTATGGGTAGGAGTGGAGCCAAAGGTGGAGGCAGGACTTTTTGGAGCTTGAGAACTGGTATGCGAGCTAGACCCAAGCAAATTACGTGCTGCGTCGCTAGTGGTTTGGGGGCTTAGTTGTGCGTCAGGATGGCAACCGCGCGTGCAGGAAATGGGCGGCTTTTCATTGCCCTTGAGGTGATTTTGCCAGTGACAGCCCACACAGCTTATGGAGCTTTTGGCGTGCCAAGCGGCGTAGAAGCTCAGCGGTTCAAGCATGCCCTCGTCAGCGTGGCAGTCGGTGCACGGTGTAAATCCGTCCAAGTCCTCGCCCATATAGCGGTTGGTCTCTTCGTGGTGGCAGTCATAGCACGCATGGTAGGTCGCGTGCATGGCATGGTAAAAGCGCACAGGCTCAACCCAATCTGTGCGTGGTTTTAAATCGTCTGGACGCTTCAGCATGATTACTGTTGGGATGGTAATGCCTACTGGATCATTGGCAAAGACCTTATTAGTACTCACATTTTCTTTTGTGTTACTGGCACTATCAGCCGCCACAGCTGTGCCCAAAAGCATGCAAAGAGTCATGGCAATGCAGAACTTCTGCCGCATAAAGCCTCCCTCATAAAGTGTTGTAGGTGAAATAAGGCTTCACGCTACAGCATGGCGGCGAAAATCAGGATTATTATAAGGTGGAGATGGTGTGGATGCGCTAGAGGAAGGAGGGAACTCACAAAAAAGCACATTAAATTAGGTATATAGAAAACAAAAAAGGGCAAGCCATTTTCGTAGCTTGCCCTTTATATGGCTTTCATATAACGTGCCATTGCTCGGTTGCCCTCAAAAGTCTTCTATGCCTGCGCGGCATTCAATGAAACTAGGAGGGACCAGCCATGCGTATTGTTATGATCGCGGTAAGTGCTATGGTTCTTGTCCTGTTATCAGCTAATATAGCTCAATAGCAGTTGACCTTGGACTAGGTGCGCTAGTCCAAGGTCAGAAAAACACGTCAAATATGGCAACCGAGCACGGGGGTATGTAACCATGCCGTGCAAGTCCTGCTTCCTATACCACTAGGGGGCAGGACTCCCTTTTTTCATAAGGATTTTTTGCTCGCCTGTCTAGCCCCAAGCAGGTGCAAATCAGCAAAACTAATCAGCTCGCCGGCCATATATATCAGCCCACCGGCCGTATAGATATCATCTCGCTGTTAAGGTAAGCTAGCCATTCCCCTACGCCCACAGATAATAAAGCCACGCCATGAATATAATGCTAGCCGCACGCAAAAGCTGGTTGGCCACCACTAGATTGAAGGCGAGGCTTGGCTTGAAATAGCCTGCATAGGACGGAAACTGATGGCGAAAGGCGCGCATGGGCGTTGATAGAATATTGCCCACCAAAAGAGCAAGCACGATGTCTTTTTCAGACAAAGTTCCATTGGTGAACACAGAACTCGCCGCCGCAAGGGCCGCACCGAATTCCGCCACCAAGTGAAAAACCACAATGCCCACAGCTTCTGGCTTCAAAAACTCAATAAAACCAATATGCCCCGCAAGCCAATCTTGCGCCGTTTGGAAGCAACCCAATCTTTGCATCATGAACATAAAAACATAGACTGGCACGGTGAAATACACGATCTTGGGAAGCCTCTTACGCAAGCGTCGCGTAACCATGTCCACACGAGCACGAAATCCTTGGCTCGACTTCTCTTTGTGCTCATCAAGTCGGCAGCTCACGCAACCTTCAGGTACTAGGGATAATGGCGGCAACAGCACTCGCCCTGCCAAAATCGTCACCACTGTGCGCAAGGCCGCTGCCCCAACAGTCAAGCTCATGTACACCACAGCAGGCCACCCAATGGCCGAATATGTCATGATGAATAGCGTTGGTAAATGTGTTAAGTTTGCTGGCAAACTGTTAAATAAATTGGCAAAAATAAGTTCACGTTTACTAATCTCACCGTTATCATAACTCTGCGACAGCAAGGAATTAGCCGAGATTGCAGAAATAAATGCTATGGAAAATGATGTCCCTGCCACATCGCGCATATGCCCAAGGCGCACCAACGGGCCTGCAAGTTTGGCAAGCCCACGCGTCCAGTTCATGGCCTCAATGATATTGGCTACCACCAGACCAATGGACATGTAGCAAAGTAGCCGTAATAAGGGCTTAATGAGGTTCGCCCAAATATCAGGGAGTATTTCTATCATATGAGGCTTCTTCTAGTTCTTACGTTTTATTCTTCAGCAAATCCAGTATCTTGTGGTTGACCTGACTTCCCTGCTTCATTGCGCGCCAACTCATCACACCGTTCATTTTCTGGGTGGCCATTGTGACCGCGGACCCATTTTAAGGTCATGGTATGTTTTTTCAAAAGAGGGATGAGTCGTTGCCAAAGGTCCTGATTTTTAACAGGTTTTTTGGCAGCAGTTTTCCAACCATTGCGTTGCCACGAGCTGAGCCATTTCTTTTCCACAGCATCGCGCACATACATGGAGTCCGTATAAAGTTCCACCGTACATGGCGTGTTCAATGCCTCAAGGGACGCGATAACTGCCATGATTTCCATACGATTGTTCGTCGTCTTGGCAAAGCCGCCCGACAATTCCTTTTCCTGACCATTACAGCGCAAAATCGCACCCCAACCGCCAGCACCCGGATTGCCTAAGCACGATCCGTCTGTATATATTGTTACATTATATTGTGTCATGTTTTCTCTTTTTACATGGGGGAAGGGATGGTGGTCTGGCCTGCCCGAAGGGTCCCAAGGACAGCCGTTAGGCGAGTCTTCAAGCCTTACGGATGCAGAGTGCAACGCTGGGAAAGGAAACCCTTTTCAAAGGTTTTTCCTTCCCCCCAGCTAACTCAAATCCCCTACTCCGTAAATTCCTCAATCCACGCAGCAATGGGCGCTTCCATGAACTGGCGGATTTCCAGTAGACGTTCTGGCGTTGTGGCTTCGAAGCGAAGGACGAGCACGGGCTGAGTGTTGGATGCGCGAACGAGTCCCCAACCGTCGTGGAAGATAACGCGTGCGCCATCGATATCGTTGATGGTAGCCCGTTCACGGAACCATGCTTGGGCCTTGGCGATGATGGTGGCCTTAGCGCTATCGGGGCATGGCATGTGCACTTCGCGCGTGCTGTAGGTCTGGACCCAACCAGGAAGCGCTGTGAGCGGCTCAGTGCCTGCGGAAAGCAGGTCGAGCAGACGTGCGGCCCCATAAATGGCGTCGTCAAAGCCGAACCAGTTGTCCTCAAAGAACATGTGGCCAGAGAGTTCACCAGCAAGCTGAGCACCAACTTCAATCATACGCGCCTTGATGAGCGAGTGACCAGTAATCCACATCATGGGCTGGCCACCGTGGGCCGCAATGTCGTCAAAGAGACGGTAACTGCATTTCACGTCGCCAATGACAATGGAGTCGGGACGGCGTGCGAGCATTTCACGAGCGTAGAGAGCGAGAAGTTCATCACCGGTGAGGAGGCGTCCGTTGCGGTCCACAGCGCCGAGGCGGTCGGCATCACCGTCAAGACCGATGCCAAGGTCAGCGCCTTCGGATTGAACACGGTCGATGAGCGCGGTCATATTGGCGACGACAACGGGATCTGGGTGGTGGTTGGGGAAATTGCCGTCGGGCTCGCAGAATTGTTCGATAACTTCGGCACCCATACGGCGCAAGATTTCTGCGCAAATTTCACCGCCAGAACCGTTGCCACCGTCTACGATGACTTTCAATGGACGATGAAGCTTGACGCGTGAAGCGATGGCTTCTTGGTAGGCTGGCAGGATGTCGTGGGCACATGCAATACCGTTGCCCTCGGCAAAGTCCCCTGCTTCGAAGAGCTTCCAGAGCGCTTGGATTTCGTCGGCGTACAGAGTTGCCTCACCACACACAACTTTAAAACCATTATATTCTGGTGGGTTATGGCTTGCTGTAATCATGACGCCTGCTTGCTTTTGCAGATGCTTTACAGCGAAATAAAGCATAGGCGTTGGGACTGTGCCGATGCTCACAACGTCCACACCAGTGGAGAGCAGGCCGCGCACAAGGGCTTCATGGTAGGCTGGGGAGCTATGGCGGCAATCATACCCAATCACGGCCGAAGACAAGCCTTTGTGCACAAAATACGTGCCGCACGCCTTGCCAAGACGCTCTACCCACTCTTCATCAAAATCTTTATCCACAATGCCACGAATATCATAGGCGCGGAAAACGCTAGGGGACAATGCTTTCATGGGAATTCCTTTTGGTATAACTACATGTTATTATAGGATGTTTCTTTTTATTTATGAGCATACCATAAAGCTCAGCATGCATGATGACATGAATATAGCCCGAACTGCTATGCACGGCAAGCTGATAAAGTTGGTATATTGCTTAGGACTAGCTGGAGCAAGGGGAAGACAACTTTTGAAAAAGTTTCATTACCCCTGCAAGCCGAGCAATTTTCGGGACATAAGCCCTTGACCAAAAGGGCTGCGTGCCCTAACTAGTATTTATTATGAATTGGGACTGGGATAAACTACAAGAGAAACGGCAACGGCAGAACAACGGTGGTTGGGGTAATGGTTCTCAGAATGGGCATAACAATGACCCACAACATGAAAAACCAACTCCACAATCCGATGCGAATAAATTTGGTAACACTTTCAAACAAATGCCAAAATTCTCGTTCCCCATTGGCAAAGGCGTCGTGCTTGCGGCGGTTGGCCTCTGGCTTCTCTCTGGTATTTATATTGTTAACCCCGACGAACAAGGGGTTGTTTTACGCTTTGGTGAATACAACCGAACAGTGGAACCTGGGCCACACTATCGCTTACCGTTCCCCATTGAAAGCGTGTATACGCCAACAGTGACACAGGTACAGCGTGCGGAAATTGGTTTCCGCTCTACTGGCTCAACGACCACATTCCAACAGGGGCAAGTCCGCCATATTCCTGAAGAATCTGCTATGCTGACAGGTGACGAAAACATCGTCAATATTCAGTTCAGCGTGCAGTATCAGATTAAGGATGCTGTGGACTATTTATTCAAGGTTACGGACCAACCAACGGTCATCCGCAATGCTGCTGAAGCGGCCATGCGTGAAGTTATCGGCAATAGCAATATTGACGCAGCCTTGACCGATGGTAAGTTGCAAATCCAAAATGAAACTGCAGACTTATTGCAGTCCTTGTTGGATAAGTATCAGGTTGGCGTACGGGTTCTTGCTGTGCAAATGCAGGACGTTCATCCGCCAAAAGAGGTTATTGACGCGTTTAAGGACGTAGCCTCAGCACGCGAAGACAAGAGCCGTATTATTAACGAGTCAGAAGCCTACCGCAACGAAATCATTCCTCGTACACGCGGTGAAGCTGCTGAAATCATTAACCAAGCTGAAGGCTATCGCGAAACACGTATACGCGAAGCTGAGGGCCAAACCCAACGTTTCCTCGCACTTATGAAAGAATATAATGAGGCCAAGGACGTGACGCGCAAACGTTTATACCTTGAGACCATGCAGCATATCCTCTCGCAAGAGGGCACAGAACGCATTGTCATGCCTAGCGATGTAGCAGGCAATATATTGCCGCATTTGCCCCTTGGCACACTTAATCAAACAATTGGTGGGGGTAAGTAATGAATAATAAAGCACTTACTCTTATCATTGCTCTTGTAGCCATCTTCGTTATTGGTGGTCAAAGCGTGTATGTTGTGCACCAAACGCAAAAGGCCATTGTGCTGCAGCTTGGTGAACCTGTGGGCGAAGTTGCAGGTCCGGGTTTACACTTTAAATTGCCGTTTATTCAGAACGTCATTTATTTTGATTCCCGCGTTTTGGACTACGATGCTCGCTCAGCAGAAGCCTTAACCAGCGATAAAAAGACTATTGTTCTGGACAATTACGCTCGTTGGCGCATTACTGATCCACTGCTTTTTTATCGTACTGTGCGCACCATCCCTGGTGCCCAGATGCGTCTTGATGACACGGTCTATTCCCAGCTCCGTGTCCACGTTGGTCAGCACACCCTCACCGAGGTTGTATCTGGCGAACGCGCTGAAATCATGGAAGAAGTAACCAAGCGTGCTTCTGAAAGCATGGCAGAATATGGCATGGAAATCATCGACGTGCGTATTAAACGGACAGACTTGCCTGCTGAGAACCAGCGCGCAATCTTTGACCGTATGCGTGCTGAACGTGAACGCCAAGCAACGCAATACCGCTCTGAAGGCCGCGAAGAGTCCACTAAAATTCGCTCAGCTTCGGACCGTGAACGTGCTGTCTTGCTTGCTGAAGCCAATAAGCAAAGTGAAACTATCCGTGGTGAAGGCGACGCTGAAGCGGCCCGCACTTTTGCACAGGCTTACACACAATCACCTGAATTCTTTGAATTTATGCGTGGTCTTGAAGCCTTGCAGAAGTCCTTTGAGGGCGGCGGTAAGTTTATCTTGACTCCAGAGACACCGCTGATCAAGCCTTTGTATCAATAAAAGAATAAAAAAATACACGCACCGTTACTGGTGCATGCCTAAAAAAGCGCAAGTCAATAAAAAGACTTGCGCTTTTCTCATGTAAAAAGCTTTTTCAATACTGCAACACAAATATATAAGTGTATTCTAACACCAGCATGATGCCTTTACTTCTATCACGCTGAAAAATACTCGTATTACGATAACACATTACACACGCACAGCTTATGTCACAAAAAGTGTCACACTATGTTACATAAAAACGTCAAAAGTGTCACCTTATGTTACACATCTACCTCACCTCAAAATAGCAAATATAGACTTATCTTGCGCTATTATTATATTTTTTTAAATATACTAACTTGGCATATTTTTTGCTTGTATTCACAAGTTATACATACTTCTCGCATTTCATGGATACTATGAGACACAAGAATACGTACACTCCAAACAATGTTTACATCTAGTGACTTTATTATTATTCAAGACTACAATTAGACAAAAAAAAATGCAAGATGACTTTATATATAGTCTATAAATTGCAAGCGCCTTTTACTAGACTGCAATAGATATTTAACCATACTACATAAAATACAAAGCCTACTACAATAGGCTTATGCCCTTTTTTGACCAAATTGTTTAAGGGCTTGCGCTTTTCTAACCATTCCTTTATAGGTGTTAGAACTTCTTAACAAATACTAAAAATGCGTTTCTTTTGACGCTTTTATTGCAAAACCTGTAATTTTCACCCCAAACCATGGGAGTCTTACCGTGCCTAGTTTTGACGAAGTTTTTGCCCGTATCAAGCTTGCCACCAGCACTCGCACGCAAGTCGAGCTTGCTGAAGTCCTAGAAATCCGTCAGTCCAGCATTTCGGATGCCAAACGTCGTAATTCCGTGCCTGCTGATTGGTACATGAAGCTTTTTGAAAAGTTTGGTCTCAATCCCGATTGGCTGAAAAAAGGCACAGGACCAACCTATCTGCGCACCGACCAAGGCTACGAGCCCACCGATGCACCCATCGGCTCCATCATGGAAGACCCTTCACACTTCAGCGACCCAGACTCCAAGTCCAGCGTCGTCACCGTCTACTCCATGTCCTGCGGTAGCGGCGAAGTCAACGCACCATACCCACTGCCTGCCATCGCCAAACTCGCTGTGCCTCTCTCTTATGCAGGACAAGGCATCCAAGTCGTTCGACTCGATGCCTCCTCCATGGAGCCCATGATCTCTAAGGGTGCGTATATCGGTATCGATGTATCCCAAAAGCATATCGTCTCTGGCGAAATGTATGGCGTCTACATCCCATTCGAAGGCATCGCCCTCAAGCACGTCTTCCTCGATGCAGAAAACTCCCGCTTCGTTCTCCGCTCCATTAACCCAAATCACCCTGAACAATACCTCCCACTCGAACAACACGCTAGCCGCATCTTCGGTCGCGTCGTTTGGGTATTGCAACGCGTTTAATTTAGTTGGGAAATATGCTGGGGGAAGGGAAACCCTTTGAAAAGGTTTTCCCTTCC
>JAWXUA010000015.1:0-30627 GCA_044433065.1 Pseudomonadota bacterium | reverse complement strand
GAGGAAGGAAACTTTTTCAAAAGTTTCCTTCCTCCCCCCAGTCAATCCAAACCTACTCACTCCATTCCAAGCCCCATTGCTCATGCCAAGCATGAACATAGCTCTTAGCTTGCTTGAGCTCTTGTGGTGAAAGCTCGGCTTCGACTTCTGCAAGGAGGTCGTGCGCATAGGTGAAGAGGCCACCAGATGACATGACAAAGTAGGCCCATGCCAGCGGCAGATTTGGCTCACCGAGGGTCCCATCCATGGCAAAGAAACCCATGGCGAATTGACCAACTTCGTCGCATTGCATGGCGGCTGCTTCGGCGTATGCTGCAGCTTCCTTGGCGGAGATATCAGTATAGGTTTCAAGGATATAGTGGAAGGCAACGAGACCCATACCAAGGCTATCCTCAGCTTCAGCAGCGATTTTTGCGTGCTCAAGGGATGCGGCGAAATCATCTTCAAGACCATCGCTGGCACAGAGGAGGAGGGCGGCCACAGCATGACCAAAAGGTTCACCAGCATCAGCAGCTGCGAGGGCTAGCTCAAGGGCCTTGGCCTCGTCAAAGGGAACGGATTCCCCATCACCATAGGAGAGGGCATAGGCGAGCAAAGCCATACCCATGGGATCACCATTGTCCGCGGCAATTTGAGCGTATTTGTACCCTTCTGGACCATCGTATGGGATGCCAAGGGCGAGGCCACGCAAGAGGAAAAAGGCGTAGGCTGATGCGTGCTCATGGTCCATTGCAGCAGCGCGACGCACAAGGTCGAGACCTTGGTCTACGTTCTTGAAATTGTCGTTGGTGAGATAGATGAAACCAAGATTGCTCATGCCAGCGGCACAATTTTGCTCGGCAGAACGCATGAGCCACGTAACCCCTTCAGCCTCAAGCTCTGGCGCTTCATCACCCATATAATAGGATACACCAACATAGGCTTGAGCATCGGCATCGCCATCAAGAGCATCTTGGTAGAGGGCTTTTGCATCGCCAGTAAGCTGTGCGGCAGCCGCTGATGAAGGGAAATTGCCACCGCCAGAGTTGGCATCGAGACCACCTTTATCGCGCAGATAGACAGGGATATAGCCGCCTGAACTGCTTTCACCGGCACCACTAGCAGCCCCATTTGCCCCCTTATCTGTATGGAGCGATTGCATAGGGCCATCTTCTTGCAGGGCGAGAAGAGGCGCATCGCCAGAATCTGCGATGATAGGCTCAATGCCACAAGAGCGCACGAAACGGACAGCGGCGTAGGCAGGCTGAGCGCAGTTGATGAAAGCGTCGTCACCCTCAATGGAGCCAGTCCACGTATTAACACCAAGCACATGGCCCTGAGTATTGATGAGTGGGCCACCGCTATTGCCAGCCGCAATGCTAGCAGAGTGCACGATGGTCTGGCCACCATTAGCTTCCACAAAGGAGCTCACAACGCCTTCAGTGTAGACAACGGGCGGCAGGTTCACATATTGGCCTTCGAGGATATGATCCATATTCTTGTCAAATTGGGTCACAAGAAAAGGATAGCCCCAAGCGCTAACTTTATCCGTGCGGTTAACGCTGAGATTGAAGGACAGAATGGGCAACGTTTTGGGCTGATTGAACTTGAGCAGGGCGAAATCGTCAACCCCATTAACACCATCGTAGGCAACCTTAATGAGCGTCGCTTTGATAGGCGCAAAGCCTTTGCCAGCAACATAATAGCGCTTAAAGCCATCCACAACGTGCGCGTTGGTCAGGACATAATTTTCAGCAATAATAAAGCCAGTGCCCATGCCAATGCCATCGCCATCACCTTCAGTAATGATGAAGACCGTGCCAGACTCCATCATCTGTGCAACAGCAATGCGTTGTTGCTCGGCTTTTTTCACCATGGCGTTGAAGTCGCTCGTTGAGAGCGCAAAGCAAGGGCTGGACATCAGGCAGAGCATCAGGCTGGTAGTCAGACTGAGTATAAGGCTGAGCATAAGGACATGAGGGATAGGAAAGCGGTATTTTTGTATGGTGAAATGCATTGTATCTCCTTGTATGTACAGGCATTTTTCGTGCGTATATCCATGATTGTATGGGCAGTAATTTTGTAGAACAGTTTATATACATTGTCAACGGAGTTGCTGTGAGCTTTTTCAATCACTTTAGCTGTAGACTATATACTTATATACTGCACGTAAAAAGCATGCAAGAAATGCATTTTTGAGACTAGACATGGATTATATTCTTTGATACTGCAAGTAGAGCGTAAGTACTCACTGTATTTATGAAAGTGAATGCTGCCGTTGCTGCAAAAGTACATGTTTTTTACAAAGATGGAAAAGAAAAATACGATTGATTGCTCACCCAGCAATGTATTTCTAGAGCATTTTTCTATTTTCTGCAGTGTAACTAAGTTTCAATATAGCTTAACATGGTTGTAATACGTACAGCCTATACGCAGGGGAGTACCTTATGCATAATACACGCAGTGCCATTGCTAGTCTGGTCAATAGATACAAAGCCGTCCTCAAAAAGTGTCATCTTTTGAATACTTTTGGTTCTTTGGCATTGGCTACGAGCCTTGTGACTGGTGCTGTGGGTGTTGTGGGTACAGTGGACTTTGCTCATGCGTCGGATGATGGTACGGCAGTCATGTCGATTTCAACAACCCCAACATATGCCCCAACGTTGGACAAGAGCAATATCTATACTAATCTTATTGAAGGGGAATTAACGACCTTAGGTAAGACATCTATGTCGGGTGGGGAGAGTAGCACTTGGGCAGAATATATCGCTAAAACACCTGCGTATAAAAGCGATGCAGTGGGCTATGATAGCGATGATGCTTGGGCAGCCTATATGGCTAATGTTAAAAAGCTTTTTGGGAGTACAACAGTCTCTTCCGCCTACAACGTTACCCCTATTGCCTCGGGCGATTACACATCATTTACTGTCTATGCAATAAACAGTGATACATCGACACTTAGTACCTATGATATTGAAAAAACAGAATATAGTATTTTTTTATATACAGATAATGGTGCTACAGTAAGTAGTACCGCTGCTCTTGCTTTGGCTTATTTAGGGTCAGACTATTTTGATGAAAGTGGGGAGTATGTAGGTACAGGGTCTGTACTTGAAAATATACTAGATGGCTATACAACAGAAAATGGTGCAACGATAGCTATTGATGAAGCTGGCACATATACTATCAAATGCGGAGAAACACAGAATTTAAGTGTTAAATATAGTGTTAACTCTAGTTCGTCGACAACGACAGTAGCTGATAACGATGTTGTTTATTATGATGCTAATAGTGGTGATACTATAGGTGATATTGATTCAAGCTATATAGGCGAAGATAGTACTTCCAATAATGGAGGAGCCATTTATATTGGTGCAACAAGTGCCGATCGAACCGCTGGTGCTATTACAGGCGACTTTATTGGGAATTACGTAAAGAATGGTACTGCTATTATTACGAACAACGGCGGCGCTATTTATGTGTATAGTAAAGGTACTGATGTAGAGGTATCTACAGGAAAGATTACAGGCGACTTTATTGGCAACTCTGCTAGCAATAGCGCTTATCGGTATGCCGGTAATGGTGGTGCCATATCTCTTATGAGTCTTAGTGGTACTACAGACTCTCTCGCAACATCAAAGATTGACGAAATAGAAGGCGACTTCATTGGTAACTCTGCCACGACTACCCTAACACTGAATAACAATGGTGGCCATGGCGGTAACGGTGGTGCTATCCATCTTTATAGTGGAAGCTACGCAGAATCAAGCATTGGTGATATAACAGGCGACTTCATCGGCAACTCTGCTTACAGCACTAATACGTATAAGTACTCTTACAGTGGTAGCGGTGGTGCTATTTATCTTTATGCTGTAGATTATTCTACTTCAAGCATTGAAGATATAACAGGTAATTTTATTGGCAAATACTGCGTATAATAGTGGTGGTACTAGTACGAATGGTGGTAATGGTGGTGCCATATCGCTTAATGCTGAGACGAATTCTGCCGCAAGCATTGATAGTATCACGGGTGATTTTATAGAAAATACGGCATCACGAGCTGGTGGCGCTATTTATCTTTATAGTAATACGAGTTCAACATCGACTATAACTTCTATTAAGGGTGATTTTATCAGCAATAGTGCTGTATATGGTGGTGCCATTGCAAGTTTTGAAGGCGTTATAGGTTCCATAGAAGGTGATTTTATCTATAATACAGCTGACTATGGTGGTGCTATTACAAATCATATTCACTCAAATGACGGTGGTCGTACGAGTACCATTGAAAGTATTGTAGGTAACTTTATTGGCAATAGTGCTACAGGGGCTGGAGCCACTAGTAACGGTGGTGCCATCCGAAATTATGTTTATACGTATAGCACCAATGCACAAACTGCTAGTACTGTTACGATTGGTGATATTATTGGTAGTTTTGTTGGCAATACTGCCGATGGTGATGGCGGTGCTATCTACAACTATGCCCATAGTGAGAGCACTAATTCTGATGTTGTTAATACTGCTATTATATCAAGCATTACAGGTGACTTTATTGGAAATGAAGCAGGTGGCAGCGGTGGTGCCATCTTTAATGATGATAACTATGCGAGCATCGCACTTATTGGTATTATAACGGGCGATTTCATTTGTAATACAGCTGGTCTTTATGGTGGTGCAATCTATAATACATCGCAGATAAATAATATTAATGGTAACTTTGTGAACAATGAAGCCAGTGGAGGTGATGTATCTATCGGCGGTGCCATTTATAACTATGCCAATGGCGAAGATGCATCCATTGGCGACATTACTGGCAGCTTCATTGGCAATGAATCTACTGGTACTCTTGGCCTTGGTGGTGCCATTGCCAACTATGCTGGTGCTGTTGATGCAACTGCAACCATAGGCAATATTACAGGCGATTTTATTGCGAACTCAGCAACAAAATATGGCGGCGCCATTTATAATGATAGTAATGATATTAAGAGTGCAACAATAGGAAGTATCACAGGCGATTTTTTCTATAATTCCGTTATTGCCACAAGTAGTACTGATGGTAAAGTTCAAGGTGGTGCAATCTATAATAACGATACTATTGAGTCCATTGAAGGTAGCTTCATTGGCAACTATGTTATCGGCTCAGATGACAATAGCGTTGCAGGTGGTGCTGTTTATACCACAGCGGATATGACGTTTACGGCAACGGACCAAACAAATTATTTTTCAGATAACTATATTGCATATTACGATGATAACGATGGAAGTCAGGATGACGATGACAAAACTGGGGTAGTTGAATACTCTTCAGGAGTAGATTTATACGACATTGACTACAATGCAATCTATGTTGATGTAGATACTATTGTTGATGGGCAAACAGAAGACATAACACTGACCTTCACCATGCCTGGCTCTGGTAACTTTGTCATGAATGATAGTATTAGTGGTAATACTGAGTATACGCCACTGACAAATACAGAGTATACTGCAACTGAGACATCAGATACTGTTTCTGCTACGGCAAGCAACGAAAATAAAACATTGACGATTACATATAGTTCTACTACTGATGGTAAAACTAATAGCTCCCGTACCATCACTGGTACTGTCGCCACAACAAATCAAATTAAAACAACGACGTATACAAGTGTTGATACTAGCTATTTTGATAGTGATGGAGAAGTAATAGCTAGTGAAACAGGTGGCGGCATAACAGTGACGACCACCACAACGACTACAGTTACAGCCTCAACATCATATACGGATGGTTCCGCTGGCAGTACAACCTATTCCTCCACAATCAGTGTAGAAGGTAGTGATGGTAATACCACGACCACTACGTATACTGAGGATAAAACGCCCGAGAGTGGTGCTGCAGACAGTACTACCACCACCACGACGTATTCCATTACGGGGGCAAGTGATGATGAGGGCGAAAGTGCCACGTATACGACCGTTTCTACTGATAGTTCGGCAGCAATAGTTACAAGTGCTAAGGTAGTCACGCTTAACGAAACTGAGGATGAGGGTGCAGAGCCAACCTACACAACCACCACATATGCCTACAATTCTTCTGGTGGCGGAACTGTTGTAGTGAGCGTTGCTGATGTAACCACAGATATGACAGGTCTAACAGCCTTTAATGTCACAATCACAGGCGAAAAAAACAAGGTTAACACCTTCTACCTCAACGACGAAATTACCAACTTTGGTCAATTCAAGATTGAAAACGCGATCTTGTATCTTGGTGCATATACGCACACCAATGGTGATACGACCACAGGTAGCCTCACAGCTCTTGACTCTGACAGCTCGGTGACCTTTGGTGAAGGTTCACAACTTATCATTGATATGAGTGCTTATGAGGATTCAATAAGCTATGATGCAAGCATCCGTACTACCGCTGTGCTCCAAGGCTATGTTGCCGACATGGATGATACTGGCGACGGTGCAAAGTTAATTATTGACGATAGTTCTTCGCTATATCTTGTCAATGTCAGTAATGGTGCGACCTTTACCATCTTAAGCGGTTTTGATGCGATAGCTGATGATAGCACTGTAACAATCCAAGGTGATAGTACAAATGGCTATTATGCTTGGAGTATTGACAATGTGACCACAGACAGCGACTTGTATACGCCTATCATTATTAGAAATGGTTATGACGATACCCTTGTTAAAGAGGGTGATGACTATACAGTAAGCACGGAAGACGTCGAAGATGTCGATACTTACATTGATAACGGTGACGTCTACTATGTCATTGGCTTCGAAATAAATACCGATAGTCCGCTTATTCATGACAGTCCAATTGGTGACATTGTCTATGAGGCGGCCAGTGATTCAGCCTTCAGTCATGATTCGGACATTGCAGGCGAACGCTACCTTTACGATGTCTCGACCATGACCAACGATAGCGAAGAATTGGCTGTTGCTGAAGGCACAGTTGGCCTTGATAAGGTAGCTGGCGTACCTACGGTGACCTACCGCGTCAACCGTTTGAGCTCCGATGCTTTGGGTTCGCGCTTGAGCAATTTGGGTGATACGGACACGGTGATTGCTTCCTATGTGGTCAATTCAGCTGATGATATGGGCTCATCGGATAGTGCAGGCGATACGGCATATACTGATAATGACGCAGACGGTGGCCTAGGCAGGCAATCCGAGGACTATCAAAGCGTTGCCTTGTGGTTTACGCCTATGTATGGTCATGATAGAACTTCTGGCGCAAGTCTTGCTGACTATGATGCTGACTTTGTTACCAATATTTATGGCGGCACTGTGGGCGTGGATAAAACCATTGGTGATGGTGGTGCCAATATTTTGGGCGCAGACGCGTACCGCATGGGCGTGGCTGTGAACATGGGTGTTGGTGATGCGAGTTCTAGCGGTGACTTTGATGGTGTGGAAAATGATTTCAACTTTGGCGGCGTCTTTGTGTATGGCGTGGCTGAATACGGCAATCTCACTCTCAGCGTAGACGCTGGCTACAGCAAAATCATCAGCGAAGTGGATCAGGACTTGTCGGCCTATGGCTTTGCTGGTACCGAGGCTGAAGTGCGTAGCTCTGCTTGGAGCATCGATGCCCATGGTGAATACCGCGTGGAAACCAGTGTTGTGGACATTGTCCCTTATGCTGGTGTCGAATTTGTGTCCATGCAAACAGAAGATTACGACATTAAGCGTGCCGATGCCGCTGGTGGCACTATCTTCAATATCACCAGTGAGCGACAAAATATCGTGAGCGTTCCTGTGGGCGTCAAGCTTGATAGAGAGTGGAGTTCTAATGGCTGGACTGTAAGGCCGCAACTGTCCGTGGGCGCCATTTTCGCCATGGGTGACCTCGATGAATGCAGCCTTATCACCATGCCTGGTGTGGCTGGTTCTGGCCGTACCCAGATGCAAGTTGTGGACGAAGTCACCTTTGACGTATCCGCTGGTATGGCAGTCATGAAAGGCAATTGGAGCTTGGGCCTCGACTACTCAGTACAAAGGTCCGAACATAGAACTGGCCACGCGCTTGTGGGTCTCATTCAGTACCGTTTCTAATGGGCGCCGCGAGCAAGGTACATGCCTTGCTCGCGCAGCCTTCATAGATTTGCCATCCATAGAGATGGGCACAAAAAAACTCCCTACTTTTGCAAGTAGGGAGTTTTTTTTATTACATATCAGGTGGTAACTCTTTGAGCTCAGCCCACGTGAACACTGGACCGTCAACGCAGACAAAGCGACCGCCAATATTACAGCGGCCACAAATGCCGATGCCGCACTTCATGCGCTTCTCCAAAGTTGTGATGATATTCTCTGGAGCAAAGCCTAATTTTTCAAGGGCTTGCACAGTGAATTTAATCATGATTGGAGGACCACACAAAACAGCAAGGGTATTGTCTGGGCTTGGGTTCATGTCGGTCAAAACGTGCGGAATCATACCAACCTTGTGCTCCCAACCCTCAAATGGTGCGTCGATGCACAAGTTGCAGTCGAGATCAGGATTGGCAAGCCAGCCCTCAAGCTCATAGCTAAATGCCATGTCGCGTGGTGAGCGTGCACCATAAAGCAAACTAATTTTGCCATAATCTGCTTTATTTTCAAGCACATGAAGCATGATAGTGCGGATAGGGGCCATACCGATACCACCGCCAATAAAGACGATGTTCTTGCCCTTCCATTCTTCATGAGGGAAGTGATTACCAAGAGGCGCACGAATGCCAATCTTGTCGCCCACATTGAGCTTGTGGATGGCATCGGTCACTTCACCAGTCTTCATGATGGAGAACTGGATGTACTCCTTGCACGATGGTGGCGAGTTGATAACAAAGGTTGACTCACCCACACCGAAAATGGACAGCTGGCCCACTTGACCAGGTTCATGGGTGAAGGCTGCCATGGCTTCTTCATCATCGATAACTGCGCGGATAGTCACAATATTGCCAGCTTCGCGGATAACTTCAGTCACCGTGGACACTGCTGGGGTATATGGATTGCCGGCCAGAAGAGGGCGTGGCGTAATGCCGAGCAAGCGCGATGTTGGCATGCTTGGCTTGGTGGCTTTTGGAGCTGGCTCTGGCTCAGGCGTTGGTTCAGGCTCAGGAGTTGGCTCAGGCTCAGGAGTTGGCTCAGGCTCAACAACTGGTTCAGGCTCAACAACTGGCTCTGCTTCTACAACAACTTCAGCAGGCGTAGGGCTTGCAACCTCTGCAACAGCTTCAGCAACTACAGGCTCAGCGACGACTTCCGGCGCAATAGCAGCGGCCACTTCAGTTGCGGCAACTTCTACTGCAACTTCTGCTGCAACTTCTACTGCGGCAGCTTTGGCCGTAGCGGCTTTACGTGTCCTTGGTTTCGCTGGAGCTTTTGCTGCCGTTTTCGTTGTCGCTTTGGCACGACGCTTGGCAGGGGCTTTCTTTGCAGGCTTGGCCTTTGTTTCAGTCGTACCCGTAGCATCAGTGGAATGAGTCGCTTGTGGATTAGACGTATTCTCTGTCATATCGTATCCTATGGCTTCTTAGCTATTTGGACAAAGCAGCCAACACAATGTGGCGAATATCCAATGACACTGGGCAGTTGCTAACACAACGACCACAACCACTGCACGAGAACGTGCCCCAATTTTCTGGGTAATTGCTGAACTTGTGCGACACACGGTTTTTCATGCGTTGCGCGGTTCCCATACGACTATTGTGGCCGCTAGCTTCACGGGTGAACAGCGAACTCATGCAGGTATCCCAAGTCCGGATACGCTTGCCTTCGCGCTCAACCCCATCACCTTCGTCAGTAATATTAAAGCAATAGCATGTTGGGCACATGTATGTGCAAGCACCACAAGACAGACAAAGGGCCGTTTCATTTTGCCAGAATTCAGCATCATTGAACAAGGCCGCAATCTTTTCTTGAGCTTGTGACAGGTCAGGCTTGTCACCCAATGTTGCCACGGACTTCGCACGGACATCAGCGGCTTCAGCAGTCTTGCTTGCACCGTCAACAACGTTGCCGCCCATGAGCCCTGCTACAAAGGTCTCGCCCTTTTCATTCACAGGCTCAAGCACATAGCCACCGTCGATAGGCGTCAAAATGGCATCAGCACCTTTGGTGGAATCTGGGCCATTGTCAAACCAATGACAGAAGCACGTAGGACCAGTGGATGGGCAGGCATAAGTCACAACCGTCAGCAAATCGCGGCGTGCCTTATAATAAGGATCAAGGAAAGGTCCTTCGAGATAAGGCTTATCCAAAACGGCAAAACCGCGAGCGTCGCAAGGGCGGCAACCAAAGAGAATGGTTGGCTCAGCCTTTGGCGCATCATCGATGGTCAAAGAGGTCGTGCCGTCTTCGTTCTTGTCCTTTTTGAAGCTCATGAGAGTTTCGCACGCAGGCAAAACAACTTCTTTAGGCGCGATGGTGGCCTTCATGAATTGTACAGGAGTTCCAGCCACATACGGCGCAAAAACCGTGGACTTTTTCACAGCTGGTTTAAGCGTTGGGACCAAAACGCGCTGCTTTTCAGCCAATTGTGCGACCACAGTATCAAGGTCGGCGTGGGCAATATATGCGATGGTCATTATTTCCACTCCTTCTCTTTGATATTGCTTTCTTCAATGGCAAAGCCCATGAGCGGTGGCACAGCCTTAGGATTCATGCCAGCTTTGTAGCCATCAAAGGTCTGGGCCACAGCGCGGCCAAGCTGTTGGCGGAGTGCCAAGATAGGGATACCCACTGGGCACGCACGCTGACATTGACCGCAACCGGTGCAACGACCAGCAAGGTGCATAGCGTGGATTGTCTGGAAGAACAGCTTTTCGCGTGGCGTATCCTCTTGGGTCAGCCAGTGCGGATTGCGGCTTTCAGCAACGCAGTGGTCACGGCAAACACACATAGGACAGGCATTACGGCACGCATAACAACGGATGCAACGCTCCATCTGGGCATTCCAGAATGCGAAGCGCTCATCAAGAGACATGCCGTCAAGCAGTGCAAGCTCAGGTGGTGTGTAGGATGCTGGATCACCAGTTGGAGGCGTTGGCACACCGAGGCGTACGTCAGCCATGACTGCGGATGGGGTTGTACAGCCATAGCATTTGCCCATGGCGTATTCCACCATACAGAAGCGGTGTGCATTGCCATCTGCAGTGATGGTGACGCCAGCTTCGTCGTATTCCACGGAATCAATCTTCTTGTATGGTCCGAGCTTTTGGTTCACGCGGTCCATATCAAGGGTACCTTCGCATGGCATAGCGAAGATAGTCACGTCGTCGCGATTGATGAGACCTTCTTGCATGAGCTGGGTCACTGAGCGTGAATCACAGCCCTTAACCACGATGCCAATCTTTTTGCCTTTATATTGAGGCAGATACACAGCACCGTTGTGGACGTTGAGAGGTCCCCACGTCAATTTATCGACGTCAGCTTCTGTACGCATGAAGAGCGGCCGAGCGTGCGCTGCATCATAACCTTGTTGCCAACCGATGACACAGTCGAGCTCAGGCAATTTGGCCTTAATTTGTTCCTTAAGCTCAGCAAGCTTGGCGCCTTGGCCAGTGCCAAGAGGACGCAAGGAGGACAAGGCCATGTCGGCAACACCCATGATTTTGTCCACATGTCCAGCATCTTGCATGCGAGGCGCTGGGCCAAGATCGTGGATTTGCTCAGTGAAGAGGGTCACAGCTTGTTGCCAGCGTTGACCTTCAGATGCGGAAATCCATGTATATTCAAAGCGTCTTGGATCAATACCAAGCACTGGCAAGAATTTCTTCAAGATTTCAAGGCGACGGCGCGCATAGTAGTTACCCTCAGCATAGTGACAGTCACCTGGGTGACAACCAGAAACGAGGACACCATCAGCGCCATTGAGCAAGGTGCGCAAGATAAAAAGTGGGTCAATACGGCCAGAGCATGGCACGCGAACAATACGCAAGTCTGTTGGTTGTGTGGCACGTGCAACACCAGCGGTATCAGCACCGCCATACGAACACCAGTTACATAAGAAGCCAACTATGCGTAATTCTTTGCTTTCTAGCACGGACATATGGCGTTCACCTCAGCAAGAATTTGGTTGTCAGTGAAGTGGGCCAACTGAATGGCGCCTTGAGGACACGTAGCCGTACACAAACCACAGCCTTGGCACACAGTCTCAATGACGCGAGCCTTTTCTTGACCACGGAATTCAAACATTTCAATGGCTTTGAATGGGCATGTGGTGATGCACTTTCCGCAAGCAACGCAACGCTTGATGTCAACGTTGGAAACTTGTGGGTCGCTTTGTAAGGTGTCCTTGGAGAACAGACCCAAAACCTTGGATGCAGCAGCCGCGCCTTGGGCAACGGATGCAGGAATGTCCTTGACGCCTTGGCACACACCAGCAAGGTAGACGCCAGCCGTATTGGTTTCCACAGGCTTCAGTTTGACGTGGCTTTCCATGAAGAAGCCGTAGCTGTCGTAGGAAATGCGCAGCTTTTCAGCTAGTCGCGCTGAACCTTGAGCGCCTTCAACGCCAACAGCCAGAACAACGAGATCTGCTTCAACTTCCACAGGAGCACCCATCAAGGTGTCTGCACCGCGCACAATGAGCTTGCCATTGCCGTCAGGGTAAATCTTGGAAACACGACCACGGATATATTCCGTGCCATATTCTTCCACAGCACGACGATGGAACTCATCGTACATCTTACCGTTGGCGCGGATATCCATGTAGAATACATATGATTGCGAGTCAGGAATGTGGTCCTTGGTCAAGACTGCTTGCTTGGCGGTGTACATGCAGCAGAAGCCAGAGCAATATGGTCGACCGATGGACTTGTCACGGGAGCCAACACATTGGATAAACACAATGTTTTTAGGTTCTTCCCCGTTGGATGGGCGCTTAATATGGCCACCAGTTGGACCCGATGCAGACATCATGCGCTCGTACTGCAAAGACGTCACAACGTCAGGATATTTACCAGCGCCATATTCGTCGTACACAGTCCAGTCCACAAGGTCGTAACCTGTAGCCGCGATGATAGCACCAACTTCTTCGGTGATGAGCTCATCTTTTTGCTCGAAGTTGATAGCGCCCGTTGGACAAATTTTGGCACAAACGCCACATTTGCCTTTGGTCAATTGACGGCAGTAATCTGGATTGATGACGGCTTTCTTTGGGATGGCCTGAGGGAAAGCGATGGTGATGGCTTTGGTTGGTCCAGTGAATTCATTGAATGCGTCAGGGGTCTTCTTGCTAGGACATTTTTCCATACAAGCGCCACAGCCTGTGCATTTGGACCAATCAACATATGTGGTGCGTTTCCGGATAGTTACGGTAAAATTACCCACATAACCAGAAATGCTTTCTACTTCGGAATAGGCGTGGGTTGTGATGAGGCTATTTTGTGCCACGTCAACCATCTTAGGGCCAAGGATACAGGCTGAGCAGTCGACAGTTGGGAAGGTCTTGTCGAGCTTAGCCATCTTACCACCGATGGTGGCTTCGCGTTCAACGAGCACAACAGGGATGCCGCCTTCAGCACAGTCCAGAGCGGCCTGAATACCAGCAACACCAGCACCAATAACAAGGGTTTTCTTGTTCACGGAGAAGGATGAAGCGTGCAATGGTGCGTTGTGACGGAGTTTGGCAACAGCCATGCGCACAAGTTCAGCGGACTTGTTGGTATTGGCTTCCATGTCCTTGCCAATCCACGAAACGTGCTCACGAATGTTTGCCATTTCCAGCATATAGCGATTGAGGCCAGCGCGCTCGATAGTGCGGCGGAAGGTTGGTTCGTGCATGCGAGGTGAGCACGAAGCGACCACAACACCATCAAGCTTATATTCGTGGATAATTTCTTCGATGGCGGCCTGACCCGGTTCAGCACAGGTGTACATAGGGTCTGTGGCGTAGACAACATCTGGGAAGGATTCCGCAAGCTTAGCAACTTTTGCGCAATCAACAGTACCGGCAATATTACTACCGCAATGGCAGATAAAGACACCAATTCTCATGACTTACCTACCTTGTTCCTGAATTTTTTTCATAAGAGCATCAGGGCTGACCACAAGCTTGTCGAGGCAGATATCCTTAGTTAAAAGACCGAAGGCAAGGCCCATGAGCTGGGTGTAATAGAGCACTGGCATGTCGTACTTTGTGGCGTTGGCTCTCTCAGCTTGCTTTTGGCGCAAGTCCAAGTTCATTTGACAGAGAGGACAGGCCACAGCCACCACATCGGCACCCATGTTCTTGGCAACTTGCAGGATATTGCCAGAAAGTTTCGCCGTCATTGGGCGTTCTGGAATACCGTTGGAAGCGCCACAGCATTCTGTTTTTAATGGGAAATCAATGACTTCAGCGCCAAGTGCTGCAAGGATATCGTCCATGATCATGGGATTTTCTGGATTACCGAAATCCGCCATGACATCAGCAGGACGACTTAAAAGACAGCCATAATACGGTGCAACTTTGATACCCTCAAGCGGACGTTGCACATTATTTTTGATGGCTTCCATGAAGTCCGCATGCAAAAGTTGCAAGACAGAATAGCTTTGTGGCAAATCTTCGGACAGCGGCTCATCCATGAGGCCGTTGATGCGCTCACGGAATGCTGGCTTTTGTAGACGCTTATGGGCCATGCGTAAATTGGACAAGCAGCTAGGGCAAGGGGTCGCCACTTTGTCAGCACCAAGACGTGCAGCAAGGTCGAGATTGCGGCTCGAAAGGGCGGCAGAAAGTTCTTCGCTGGTGGCGTGAGCTGGGGTAGAGCCACAGCAAGACCAACCACTAAGCTCTTGAAAATGCAGACCTAAGACCTTGCAAATAGCCTGTGTCGAGGTCTCATAATCAAGAGATGTGCCAACTGCTGAGCAACCGGGGTAATATGCTATACTCATGCATTTGCTCCTTTGCTCAATGCGTTTGCACTGCCCGAAGTGATGGCGGCGGGACAGCACTTTTCCGGTGCGCTATGGGCTTGGCTTTCAAGCACGGTGCGCTCTTCGTAGCGTTGCATAATGCGGCTCACAGCGTTGATATCACCGTTAGGACCATCGTTTGAGCTCTTATGGGGCTTAAAGCCAAGCTTGTTTTTCATGAGAGCGGCTGGCGCAAGGTCCACATCAGTGAAGACGCGGAGGGTGCGCATCATGTACAATGCCATGACGCCGATTTCATAGGTGCGGCCAAATTGACGTACAGTCTGCAAAAAGGAGTTCCAGAAGGACTGCATCTTCTTTGCTTCACTGCGACTGACACGCTTTTCGCGCAAAGCTTCGTGCCTTAATGTCTCCATAATAGCTGCAACATCAATATTATTTGGACAACGTAAAGAACATGTAGAACATGACAAGCACATCCAAATAGATTTTGACTCTAATACTTGTTCTTTTTGTCCAAGCTGCAGAGCACGCATAATGGAATTAACCTGCATGTCATAGGCAAAAGAAGCAGGGCATCCTGCTGTGCAGTTGCCACATTGATAACATGCGGACAAACTTTGACCGCTATGTTCTTCAACATGCTTTTTAAAGGCGGCATCCTGACGTGAGGTATTTATCATACTCATACAAACTCTCTTGTAAGTTCAGGGTCCTAGTTGGCAAAACAACAAAAGCGAAAACAAAAGAAAAACTAAAGACTGTAAAAAAGCAGAGTGCTTAGCTATACAGTCATTCTATAAAAGTACTCTCAAAGAATGCAGTGCTTGTTTATATTGCATTTGATTTTACTGTGATGATTGTAATAATCAGCAGCATTAAATGCATTGGTGCGCATAAGTCTTCGCAGCGTTGTTTTACTCTGCTCCGCTTCGAAACACTTTGTATGTAACATGATATTTTTTCATGCGCAAGGCCATGATGCGCTCAGTTAAACCAAGTATTTGTGCGGCCTTTCCAAGGCGTCCACGGCTTGCCTCTAAGGCATTAACAATGCATGCGCGTTCAAGTTCTTCAAGGCGTGCTTGCAAAGGTACATCAAGAATTTTTTGCGGTGACCGAGTACCTTGTCTATCACTTTGCATGGTGTGCAACGCTGCTGGTAGATGCTGTGGCAAAATAAGCGGTTCAAAGCCAAGTAAAAGCACCGCACGCTCCATAACATTTTCAAGCTCGCGGATATTACCGGGCCAATCATAGGCTTGAATCATGTCCATGACGGCCAAGGACAAGCTAATATTTTCTCGTCCATTGCGTTCTGCATAGCGTTGCAAAAAGTAGTTGGACAAGGGCAAAATATCATCAGGTCGTTCACGTAAAGGTGGCAAATCAATGGGAAAAACATTAAGACGATAGTATAAATCTCGTCTGAAGGTACCTTCACTAACCATGACTTCAAGGTCACGGTTGGTGGCTGTGATGACGCGAACATCAGAGCGTAACGTTTCCATGCTACCAAGGCGTTCAAAGGTACGCTCTTGTAAAACACGTAATAATTTCGCCTGCATAAGAAGTGGCAACTCGCCTACTTCATCGAGAAAAAGTGTCCCACCATGCGCTAATTCAAAGCGACCTTTTCGCATGGCACTTGCCCCTGTAAAGGCTCCACGCTCGTGACCAAAGAGCTCGCTTTCAATGAGATTTTCTGGCAATGCGGCACAGTTGAGGGTGATAAATGGCGCAGAGGCTCTAGGGCTTGCCGCGTGAATGGCGCTAGCCGCAAGCTCTTTACCTGTGCCAGATTCCCCATGTAATAAAACCGTCGTGACTGACGGTGCCACCTGCAAAATTTGTGTATAGACGATTTCCATGGACTGGGAATTACCCACAAAGCCACGGGGTCTACTTGAGGAAAAATTTTCATTATCCATACGACGCTGCATTTCAGCTGCGGTATGCCCTAGTAGTGCAGCAATGACCGTAAGAAATTGAACTTCTTCATCAATATGAATATCAGTGGAAAAAAGATGGTCCACGGATAAAGCACCAACAATTTGATTGTTGAGCTTGATGGGCACACAAATGAAAGATACGTCTTCTTTTTGTAAATCCCGTGATTTCGTGCGGTTAAGGAATGTTGGTTCCTTGGAAACTCGAGGAATATACATGGGCTGACCGTTGGCAACAACGCGGCCAATGATGCCCTCGCCCTTGGCATAGCGACCACGTGAGCGCTCGGAGGCTTTTAAGCCGTAGGCAGATTCCACTCGTATTTCACCTGTATGTGGTGAAATCAAGGTAATCATGCCTCGCATCATGGACATATGTTTGCCCATGAGCTCTAAGACGGCATCCATGGCTTGATTGATATCCGTTGTAGAGGTCACGAGCTGAGCTAAGTCATGCAATAAACTTAGGTGCTTATCTTCATAATCTGTATGTTTCATATCTTGCTCAGCCATGACTATACCGCATTTTGATGTATGGTTATCTTTTAGTATTGTAAATTTCGGAATTGGTACTTTGTAGGTTTGCCATATTTTAAGCCTTTCATGGCCTTAGTTTACGCTCAATACCAAGGCATTTCAATGCCTAATGGTATGGCCCGACCGGCAACGCATAAGAAACTTTCCTTAGCTACGTCTGCAATCTTTTGGTTAGTGAGGCCAAGGCAATCCTGAAACATACGCTCAAGCGAATTTGTTCCGATACCGCCAAGACCCGTTTCTCCAGACACCATAAGCCACTGAATAGATTGATATTTATCTATAAGTGATATAAGTCGCTCGACTTCAAGCAGGCATACATTTTCAAAGGTCTGCGCATCAACATCATCACCAAGACTAAAAAGAATATTAGAAATCCAAAGGGTTACGCAATCAATGAGAATGACTGTGGGCCTTTGAGTCTGGATGCCTATATCTAAATATTGCTCCAGATTTTGTGCAAGATTATATGGAATTTCAAGGCTTTGCCATGTATCAGGCCGACGCTTTTGATGTGCATCAATACGTCTTTGCATGGAAACGTCGCTTGCCTCAGCTGTGGCCACATAGAGGACGTGTGTATGATGTACGCCATACTCCTCCATACTCGCCAAAATCCATGCCGCATATTTTTCAGCAAGACCACTTTTACCACTGCGTGTGCCCCCAAGAAAAAGGGTTAACGGCAAATGCTTAGCATCGGGCTGCATATTGTTTACCTGCAAAGTGTTCATGCTGTTTCCCTTATGGCTGTCTTTCCCATGTACTGGCATCATTATATAATGATTGCCGCTGCAAGCAAGACGCCGCATTCTGTGCCTTCGATAATAAGCCCGTATACATCACCTGTCACGCCGCCCAACGTTTTCATCACCTTGACCATGATGCATACACTGAAGCTAAGACCGCCCACAAGCATCAGCATGCTTGGCCACACACCATAAGTCATGCTGATAAGGATTAAAGACGATACGACTAGAACAAAGGCAATGACTTTGTCCATGATGGTCACTGCATCTACCATGGAATTGCCCATGCCATGCGGTCGTGCTGATGGAACATGCATGAAGATAAAGGTGAGACTGCGACCCAATATGGCGGCAAAAATGATGGGACTTGCCATATGGAGAAAAGATGCATACGACTGTAATGATAAACTTTTTTCTACAGAAATTTGGCATAGAGCATAAAGTGCAGCCCATTTTGTGCCAATCATGAGCATAAGTGTTATGGCCCCAAAAGCCCCAAGCCGAGGATCTTTCATGACTTCAAGCCGCCGCTCAAGCGACGCTTGCATGAATAAACCATCGCCGCAATCAGCGACGCCGTCAAGGTGTATAGCTCCTGTCACAGCGACCCAGACCACAAGACCGCATAGCGCAACAAGATAGTCTGGCCAGAAATGATGCGCGCAAAACATGGCCACAGCAACCAAAAATCCTACCACAAGACCGACCATGGGCAGACGGCGCATGGCTTGGGCAAAGGCGCAATCTGGCAAATGGCCCACAGGTATGCGAGTGAAGCAGGCTAAGGCAGAACGCAGTAAAAAAAACATGGGCCCCTCCATTGCATGGCGATGAGACGTCGATGTATGCCAAGTATCCCAGTTATATCAGTTAAACCAGATGTTCCAATTAAACCAGTTACACCAGACGCTCCATAGCTTCTAACGGTTCCATTTCGTGTAAAATACGTACAGCAGCGTCAATAATGGGAAACATAAGTGCAGCTCCAGTACCTTCACCAAGACGTAAGCCTAAAGATAAATATGTTGTAATTCCAAGTTGTTGCATACTGATGTCGTGTCCAGTTTCAGCAGATTGATGCGAGCCAATGAGCATGTGCCGCACATCAGGATTGATGGCCGCAGCAAGCAATGCCGCCGCTCCAGCGATAAAACCATCCACCACAACAGGAATGCGTAGGGCCGCACCGCCAAGCATAAGGCCAGCCATGGCCCCGATTTCAGCGCCGCCAACTTTAGATAAAACATCAAGTGCGTCACGCGCATCGGGCTTATGCAAATCAAGTCCGCGCTGAATAACTGTAATTTTATGTTGTACCCCGTCACAATCGAGGCCACCACCTTTACCAGTCACCTTTGTCAGAGGCGTGTTCGTCATGACCGACACAATAGCTGAGGAGGGCGATGTATTACCAATGCCCATTTCCCCTGCGGCTAGCAACGTGACACCATCTTGTGCGGCTTGGTGCGCCATGTCCATGCCAAGCTCAATGCTGGCCATGGCTTCATGTCGCGTCATGGCAGGTTCAAGGCTGAAATCTTTGGCGCCATGGATAATTTTACGGCGTACCAAATTGGTTAGGTCTGGCTCGTGGGGTAAGTCCACCATGATGCCAGCGTCAACCACCACTAAATCGGCCCCAGCATTACGGCAGTAGGCGTTGATGCAACCGCCACCACGCAAGAAATTACGCACTTGCATGACTGTCACAGCTGGGTCCGAGGCACTGACGCCTTGCCTGCTGATGTGGTGATCGCCTGCAAAAAGGACCACGCGTTTCTTGGGGAAAAGCGGTCGTTCCATGCCTGTTATGGCGGCGAGATGTACGGCTAAATCTTCTAACATACCAAGGCTTTTGGGCAATTTGGCAAGCAAATCAAGATGCTTTTGGGCTTTGTGGGCGGCCTCATGGTCAAGGGACGGAATAAAGCACGTGAGGGTATCCTGTGGCATTATGCAAGCCCCATTGTTTTATAAATAGCTGTTATATCAATATGTTCGCGCACATGGTCTGCCAAGGCATCAAGTGCTGCGTCAATGTCATAATGGGCTACAATGCGGCCTTGAGTCTGTAAGCCTAAGTCAGCACGAACATGATCAATAAAGGCGCGTCGGAAAGCATCATCGTCAAATATTCCATGGAGATAGGTGGCCCAACATCGTCCTTGGGTATAGGTCACGTTCTGGCTTTTTTGGCCAGTCATGGTATTACCATGATGCGCAATGGCGGTGACCTTGGGGCTATGCTGTGTGAGACCATGGTGGATTTCATAGCCTTTACAGGTTACGCCAAGGGGCGAGGCCACATCATGTACAAGGGTCAAGGTTTTTTCTGCGGCGAAGGTGGACGAAAGTTCCATAATTCCAAGCCCTTGTACGTATTTCTGTGCGGACTCAATGCCGTGAGGATCATGAATTTGTTCACCCAAAATTTGCAAGCCACCACAAATGCCAAAGAGCCAACCATGCCGTCGCGCATGTTCAGTGATGCAATGGGCAAGGCCATTTTCACGCACAATGGCAAGGTCCATAGTGACGCTTTTTGATCCAGGGATGAGTACAAGGTCTGGCGTGCCAAAGTCATCAGCATGGCGCACAGGGCGCACACAGACATCAGGTTCTATGGTCAAAGGTTCCATGTCTGTATAGTTTGAGACATGGCGCAACATAATGACAGCAACATCTAACGGTCTGGATTTTTGGGAAATATGCTCATGATTTTCCATGTCGTCAGCAGGTGAGCGCATGTGTCCATATGCATTGGGGGCATTGGGACTGCTAGCGCTACTAGGGCCACTGGCGTTCCAATCAAAGCCAGCCATATCTTCTTCAGGTAAATTCAAGTTGCGCATGAAAGGCACAACTCCGAGCACAGGCACGCCAGTGTGCTGTTCCATATAGTCATGGGCTGAGTTCAAGAGACTTGCATCGCCACGAAAACGGTTGACCAAAAAACCGCGCAAAAGCCGACGCTCAGCTGGAGTGAATGTCATCCAAGTGCCTAAAAATGAAGCATAGACGCCGCCTCTGTCAATGTCGCCCACAAGAAGAACCGAGGCATCAGCGTGTGCTGCCATGCGCATGTTCACCACATCGGACGCTTTTAAATTGATTTCCGCAGGGCTGCCAGCACCTTCTAAAACCATAACCTCATGCTCTTGGGCTAAGGTGTCATAGCTTTCCTGTACTGTTGCCCAAAGCTCTGATTTCTTTGAAAAATATTCGCGCACACCCATATGTCCAATGGGCTTGCCAAGCACGACAATTTGTGAACCTGTGTCCGAATGAGGCTTCAATAAAATGGGATTCATGCGTGCATCAGGAATGACGCGCGCGGCCTGAGCCTGCACCAGTTGCGCACGGCCCATCTCTTCACCAAGAGGTGTGACGCCAGAATTGAGCGACATATTTTGCGCTTTAAATGGGGCCACATCATAGCCATCTTGGTGCAAAATACGGCAAAATGCCGCAGCTAGGATGCTCTTACCAGCGTTGGAAGACGTGCCTTGCAGCATGAGAGCAGGTCTCTTGTGCTGTGAAATAATCCTATTAGTACAAGGCTTTATATGCTCTTGTGTGTGGCCATACTTCTGCGCAATAGCGAGCAAGGCTTGTGCCAAGGCCGCATGCTCATGAGGAAAACGTACAGCCACGCGGAACCATGAGCCATCGTCAAGCCCTGCATAATTGGCACAATCGCGGATGGCGATGCCGTGCTCTTTCAACAAGATGCTTGGCAGGTGGGCGCGCCCTTCATCCATGAGATGGCGAGCCAGCGGCCAACGGAAAAGAATATAATTGGCCACACTTTCTATGATTTCAATGTCTTGCACTGTTTTTAAGCAGGCAATCAAATCTTGGCGTCGTTGTGCATTATGGCGACGCGTTTGGTTTGCGAAGTCACTGGTGTCCTGCAAAACAGCACAGGCTGCTGCTATACTAAAAGCACTGACATTCCAAGAACATAGCTCTCCTTGAATGCCGTGAGCCATGTCTTTATGGGCTGCAAGAAAACCGACGCGTACAGCAGGAATAGCATGAAATTTAGTGAGTGATCTTAGTATGATACAGTTTTGTGGCACGGTACAGTGCGCGTTGTCCTTCGTTGCATCATCCTTGTGCGGACCACCATTATGAGCTGCAGCACCGTTATGCATAGTCAGTAGGGAACTTTTACTTTCATGGTCGGCATATTCAATGAAGGCTTCGTCAATAATCCAAGTAATATCAGGGTATTGTCTGATAATTTGAGATAAGTGCTCGCGTGGCACATAGAGACCAGAAGGGTTGCTTGGGTTAGCAAAAAAGATGATGGACTGAGGCGATGCTTTCGCAGCAACATCTTTTAAGATACTACAAATACAGGTATTATCTGCGTTGGGTACAAGTATTTTTCGCTCAATGTGAAGACCGGCATGCTCGCAAGCCAAAGCATATTCGCTGAAAGCAGGTTCCACGATAAAAGCTGTGGGGATTTCTCCTGCATGCTCATCTGTAAGTGCACGACTTTGCAAGCTTTTCGCAAGATGTCGTACTGCGGCATGAATGAGCTCATTGCTCCCATTGCCAAAGACAAAGCAATCCATCGGCATACCATATCGCGAAGCCGCTGCCATCTTAGCCTCTTGGGCATGGGGAGACGGATAGCTGGAGAGCTTGTCCATGGCGCAAGTTAGGGCCGCCATGATGAATTCTGGTGGACCATCAGGGCGCACATTGACGCTAAAATCTGTGATGCTGTGCGCGTCAAGCCCTGCATGTTCAGCCATACGCAAAAGGTCGCCGCCATGGGCCATGCCTGTAAGATTGGTGTTTTTAGTCTTTGTTTTACTCATGGCTAAACTCGCATCTATGTGAAAAGTAAGGCAATAATGCTTGCACAATGGCGTCGGCACAGACTTCAGGGCTTGCGTCACTAGTATCAACACAAAATGACTGAGGTAAATCTGTGTGGATATGCGCATGTTGGCGTCGCACATGTTCTAGGTCGGGATTGCGGTCATGGCGTTGCAATTCACGTCGCTCTAACTCTGGTAAATGGCAATATACCTGAACAAAAAACGGTGTAAAATGAAGCCTTTGTATAATGTCATCTCGCCATGCATCATCTTCACCCAAAACATGATCAACCAAAACCGACGTGCCAGCATGGGCCGCTGCTGATACAGCACCATGCAAGCTTTGCACCACAGCGTCATCATGGTTCATGGCTTCGCGAGCGTTTTCATGGCCGCACGACGTGGCCTTCAAAAAATTGTCCATGGACAAGGAAAGCGTTGGAAAATCAAGGGTATGCAACTTTTTCTGCACAAGAGCAACAAGGGTGCTTTTCCCAGCACTAGATGGTCCATTAAAAATAACAACCTTGCCATGCTTGGGACAAAGATCATCATATTGATTTAATTCATTTTTTGGCAAATGAGCCCAATATAAATGCCCATAGCCAGCTACAATATTGCCCTGCGCCACACCAACACCTTTGCCTTCATAGCTATACAGTGGCGCGTATTCTTCATGATGCTCCATGTCTGACCAGTGGAATTCGTGGCCGCGAATAGTGCTTCCTGCTTGGGCAAAAGGCGTATGTGCTTGGAGAATAAATTCACGGTAACCAAGTGATTTTAAACGCGATCCCATGCGTGCTGTGGCGTTGATGAGGCCATACATTTCATGGGCTACACCATCGGTATCAAGCAACGTTTTGGCAAGAGCCATATAGCCACCGCATTCGGCGTACACAAGGCCGCCTTGCTTAGCAAAAGCTTGGATACTCTGACGCATGGATGTGTTGGCTGCAATTTCCTCAGCAAACTCTTCAGGATAGCCACCGCCAAGATACAGGGCTGTACATGCATGTGGCAAATGTGCATCATGGAGTGGCGAAAACTCTACAAGTTCCCAACCTTGGGCGCGTAGGGCCGACAAATTAGCATCGTAGTAAAAACAAAAGGCTGTATCACGAGCCAAAGCCATGACTTTGCGTGACGTAGTATCACTGATATTTTGGCTACTTACAGCGTTTTTTACCTTGCCTTGAGGACGTTCTATGCATATGGCTGCAAGAAGAGCCTCAACATCTATATGCGGTTCCATAGCTGCAACCATGGCATCGAGCCATGCAAGATTGGCTGAATTGCTCAGCTCTTCTTGTGGCACAAGGCCCAGTTGTCGCTCAGGTAAGGACCAGTCAGCACAGCGTGGGATCGCCCCAAGAAGCGGCGGTAAATGCGCAAGGCGTAAGGCTGTTCGCAGCATGTCAGTATGGCGTGGACTTCCCACATTATTGGCTATAATACCAACAATATCAGTATTATAGCGCTTTGCCATGTCTACAAAACCGTGTACCAAGGCTGCAATGGATGTAGCCATACCGCGCGCATTGACCACTAAAATAATGGGGAGCCCTAGTACACGCGCGCAATCAAGCGTACTTCCAACAATGGGAAAAGGTCTAGAATTCTGATGATTTAGGCAAGTATCCTGTGCCAAGGCTTTTCCATCAAAAAGCCCCATGACGCCTTCACAAATGACCGCATCGACCGCATCGACCCCATCAGGCGTATTGACCTTATGGCTCGTATCGCCCTTATTAACCGTCTCTAGTGTTTTTTTTACATCAGCATGGTCATCGCCAAGCACCTGACGTGCCCACAAATCACGCACACCATCAGCACCCATCATCCATGTATCCACATTATACGAGGGGCGGCCTGTGGCTTGGCTGTGAAAGGTTGGGTCAATGTAATCGGGGCCACACTTAAAGGCTTGCACCGTCATGCCACGCAAAGTCAAAAGCCGCATGAGGCACATGGACACCATGGTTTTCCCTTCACCAGAACGAGGCGCGGCAAGGCAGCATGCGTAGAGTGGGGTGGCCATGATTAGTGTGTGTCCTCTGAACTTCTTGATTTCATAGATTTTTTTGCATCTAGCGTATATTTGTCTGCGTAACCGCGTGCCTCAAACAAAACATCACCATCTTGAATGGTTCGTGGGCCACCAATGAGCACCAAAGTTGACATGTCCACATCATCTACAGGCAAATCGGCTAGGCGGCCAAGCCATTTGCTTTCTTGCTCGCGACCTGCATGGCGTACCGTAGCACACAAAACGTCGTTGCCCCGTGCATTGCGGAAAATTTCAATGGCTTCGCTAAGCATGTGCCGACGTTTTTTTCCTGCAGGATTATAAAGGGTTACGGGCAACGCACTTGAGGCCACTGACTGTAGATTGGCGCGGACTTCATGGCTTGGCACCAGCAAATCAGACAGGCTCACAAGGCAAAAACCGTTTTGTAAAGGCGCACCCAAAGATGCTGCCGCAATGTTGGCCGCTGTAATGCCTGACAAAACTTTTATGGCAATATCGGCAAAAGACGTATTATCATCAATATTTTCAGATGATTGTGAGTTTTTTTGCCCTTGTCGCGCATTGTGGCGCAATTCCAACAAAAGACCTGCCATGGCTAAAATACCTGCATCACCAGAACAGACCATGCACACTTTTTGGCCTTCAGCTGCGGCTTGTAAAGTCGCACGACAGCGGGCCATTTCACCCATCATACCGTTTTGTATGATCTTTTTGTCAGCTATCAAATGCCGGATAAAGTCAACATAGGGCGTATACCCAGCCACAGTGTCGCAATGGCGCAAGGCTTCGGCAACTTCTGGGGTTAAATGTGATGGCGCACCCGAACCAAGGCCAACCACTACAACGCCGCCATGGGGCATGTCTTGGTAGACATTTGGAATGTTTGTGGACACATTTTCATCCACTGTTATAGATTTTTCCTGTGTATAGTTAGTGACTTGCATGAGACCATGTGGCACACGGGCCAAGGCAAGGGTCATATCAGGATAGGTCTGCTTGGTAGCAAAAAGGCGTTGCGCTTGAGGATAGCCAGCAGACAAGAGGGCTGCGGCTTCACATACTGATGGTGTACCGATTTTTGAGGCCACACGGTCTGATGGCGTTGGCACTGGCACGGCAGATAGCTCAGCTGCTGTATAAAAATCAACTGGAATTTCAGTTGTTTGTGACATACTTACAATGGCATATTCATCCGCTTTCACATCACACGTAGCAAGCCGCGCCACATGGTCTAAGCGTAAACCATGACTGGCCAAGAAGTTTTCCACACGGTCACGCATGGCCGCGCTGTCCGCACCACGACGACAGCCAATGCCAAGCACAAAACTTTTTGCTTCGACAACAAGGACATGAGGTAAAGCTAACAGGCTCGTTAGAGCAGCGCTGTTTTTATGGTCGGTCAGCCAAGGTGTTACAGATGTGATATCCCAAAGAATAGTTGGTATATCAGCAGCTTGTAGCTTTTCTACATTGTCGTTGGCATGCTCGCTACACAGTTGTGCATCCATATATATGATGGTGGGCAAGGCAAAATTGGCGTCATAGACTGCTCGCGGCCCATAAAAATGCACCGTCTTCTCTTCAAGCAAGGCCGCATTGCACAGACGTAGTGCGTGGGCATTGACGATGCGTGCTTTTTCTGCTGCGGCAATTTCGTCAAAGGCTGGCAAATTGCGCCCATCCGTTGCTGTGGATATAACCGCTTGGCCACCAGTGATACGTGCCACTCGTCGTGCAAGGCGATTAGCTCCGCCAAGATGCCCAGAGCAGAGGCTTACGATATGTGCTCCGCTTTCAGCACAGTTTAACACAGCAGGATCTATAGCTTTATTCTGCAAAAGTGGCGCAATGGCACGAACGGCAATACCAGCAGCTCCCACAAAAATATGCGCATCAAATTGGTCCCACGCATCAGCAACAGCATGGTGTAGGTCCCCACGTTCAAGACTTTTTATGGTAAGTAACTGCGAATTTCTGGACTGCGCATCCTGTGCTTGTTGCTTTACAAAGGCTAAACTTTGCGCGGCACTACCATGATGCTGGCTGTACACGCAGCATGGCAATTGCAAGGCTGTGGCAATTTCGAGGGCCTTATCCGTCCCTTTTTGTGAAAAAGCGTAGACCGCACACCGGCCGACAAAGGACTCACGTGGTAGGGCGTTACGGTAACCATGAGAAAATGCCCCATCATATAGCTTTGAATTTGTAGGATTTTTTGCAAGAGCTTGGCCTACAAAAATAAGTGCTTGGCGCCCAAAACCAGCTTCTTCAACTTGTTTTGCTATGGTGGAAATAGTGCCACGCAAGATGCGCTGCTGTGGCCACGAAGCACGATAGACCACAGCGGCTGGTGTGTCAGGAGACAGGCCACCACCATCACAAGCATTATGGCTTTGACCTGCAAGGCGTTGCATGAGCTGGTCAATTTTTCCTGTGCTCAAAAAGAATACGAGCGTCGCCCCAGTACGGGCAAAAGCCGCTGCATCTTCGCCTTCTGGCATGGGCGTGCGTCCAGGTGTGCGCGTCAAGACAACGCTTTGACTGACTTCAGGACTTGTCAATTCACAGCCAAGAGCCGCAGCTGCTGCAAAAACGCTACTCACACCAGCAACAATTTCAACGGCCACACCATGTTCACTAAGCATGCGCATTTGTTCATTAATTGCACCGTACATGGCGGGATCACCTGTGTGCAAACGGACCACATTATGCCCAGCATGAGCAGCTGTACTCATGAGCGACACTTGCTCAGCAAGGTTCATGCCTGCACTATCGTGGCATTGGCAATGTTCGTGGCAGTGTTCCAAAAGAGCTGGATTGACCAGCGATCCTGCATACAAAACCACGTCGGCTTCTTGCAAAAGGTGCATGCCGCGTACGGTGATGAGGTCTGGCGCACCAGGTCCTGCGCCTACAAAAAGCACTGTGGGTATGCGTGTTGCATCAGAATGAGCAGAATGAAAAGTATCGTATATAGTTGTCATATCAGTATTATTTGCTAAAGGTAAAAAGACTAATGCTATTTTGTTGGCGCATATGATGATAGCGGCCTGCAATGACTGCCTCACGGGCAATGGAAATAGTGGTCACATCGCGCCGATATGGGCTTTGCCAGTGATAGAGAGCCGTGAAGCTTTCCATGGTTACAGAGCTCACGAGCATGAAGCCGTTGGGAGCTAGACGTTCCATGCAAAGGTCTAAAATTGCACACAAATCGTCACCACCACCGCCAACGAAAATACGGTCTGGACTGCCTTCAAGATTGTGGATGGTACGCTTAGCTTCCCCAGTCACGCAAGAATGATTTGTAATACCAAGCATTTGCGCATTAACGTCAACCATGGTGCTCCGTTCAGCATTGCGCTCCACAGCCACAACTTCGAGTTCTGGGCGAAGGCTTGCCGCCTCAAGTCCCACAGATCCTGATCCAGCGCCAATGTCCCACATGAGGCCATGGCTGGGCAGACGCAAGCGAGAAAGAATGATGGCACGGGCATCAGATGCGGTAATCAGGTTGCGCTCGCGCTCATATTGTTCTTCGGGAAGGCCAAGCGGCAAGGGTAGGGCGTTGCACGAATGATGAGGCAAAAGCACCAGCATGGACGTGGGACCACAGGCCATACGGGCAATGTCTTCGAGAGGGCCGCGTACAATTTTCTCATCATGACGACCCAAATATTCCGCCAAGACGGCAGGTCTGCAGGCACTCTCAGGCAAGAAGCTGACCATGTGCTTAGCAATGTCAGCGGCGGTAAAGCGTGAACCTGCATAGACAACGCAGAGAGCATTTTCTGCAAGTTGGCGTAATGGAAGAGATTTTTGTGGTATACCGCTGTGCACGCTGAACAATTTTGCATCGGACCATGGCATACCAAGCTTGTGGAAAAGCTCTTGAAAGGCGGTGATATGCGGATGAAAAATAAGCTCGGGTAGTGACGATATGAGCACGTCATCGTGGACACTTTGCGTGCGTACATATTCAAGATTATTGACTAAAGTTCCGCCAAAACCATGGTACAAGGCGTCACCGCTGGCGAGCACCACAACACTACGCCCTTGTCGTGCAAGCTCAATAGCCTCAAGGGCATTGTCCTTGGCGTGAGCGGCTATGGTACGGTGCTCAGCGTCCGGATTATAGCGCGCACCAAGGTCCGCCAAAAGGCCTCGCGCACCAAAAATAACATGAGCTTTGGCTATGATTTCTTGACATTGCGTGCTGATATTATTGTGGATGCCACATGAAATAATATGTATTTTCGGTGTGATAGCAGTATTTTTCATTGTGGTATAACCTCATTCCCTTGTTGTTCGCTTGAAAAAAGAAAGCTCCCATCAAAGTCAAAAACTGCGAGCCGCAAACATGAAGCATGACAACGTTCTGCAAATATTTTAAGGGCTTGCTGCGCTAATCCTTTGAGGACTGTCAGCCGAAGATGGTTAGGTAAATGCAAAAGTGCTTCGCGAACTGTGGGGGCTGTATGAAAATCATCTGAAAAATTAAGGACTTGGCTATTTTGCTCATGCCCGTTGCGGCCTTGGGTACTCAGCTCAATGGCGCTTACTTGTTCAGCAATGACCTTACGTAAAAGGTCCATATCTTGGGCTACTGTATGGGCATGGGTATACTCGAAACCTGCGGCATATTTGCATAATTTTCCTGCCATGCAGGCCACAGTGACCTCATGCATACCGTGTTTATCCGCGGCTACAAGGCTTTCTGCAATGAAGTCGCCCATGCACACAAAAGCTGTTTCAGGAAGATATGGATACAGAGCACGAGCTCCACGCATGGTGCGACCGCCAGTGCAAAAAACCATGTGACGGCCACCAGTCATAGCGTTGGATTGCACGCAAATCCGCACGGTTGCAATATACGCATCGTGGCTATATGGCCGCACATGCCCAGTGGTCCCAAGAATGGAAATGCCACCCATAATGCCAAGCTGTTTGTTGAGCGTGTGCCGCGAAATCTTTTCACCATCTTGCACACCAAGACGCAACAGCCATGGCCCACAATGGCTGCCTGCATGTAAGCCAGCCTTGGCTAAATTCAAGGCAATCATGGCGCGTGGTCCTGTATTGATGGCCCATTTGCCTTGATCACAATCAAGACCAATGCGCGTGCAAAGGCCAATGCCTTCTATAGCTTGGATAATGACCGTTGTGTAGGACGAAATACTTAGAAAATCAGTAGTTTGCGATGTAATAATATGCCCATCAGCATCAAAATGAATGACATAGTCTTGCGTGGCTACTTGTTCAAGTTCAGTTGTGCTGACAGGTTCTAAACTACCGTAAATAATGGCTTTATGTGTGCAGTCAGGATCATCACCACCATCTTTTTGTATGGCTATGTAATCCTCGACTGTACCCTTGGGCAAAAGCGGAACAAGTTGACTTTGTCCATCTAAAAAATGAAGTAATAATTCTGATATACTAGGTGCTTGCGATGGATTTTTTTCATGACAAAGCCACGAGGCTGCTGCAATGGCCGCCGCACAAGCTCCGGTGGAGTATCCCCAGCGCAACTCTTGTTTTTGCTTTGTCATAATGCTCTCTTTTACATAATGTACTTTTACGTTTACCGTTCAGCCATGGTATAGAGGAAAATATCTTGGCTATTCTTCATGCGTCGTATTTAACCATCAAGGGGAAATTTTTATCGCAAATAAAAAGTTTGGAAAGATGGAGGGGGTCTGGGGGAGGGAGAA
>JAWXUA010000014.1:30715-31064 GCA_044433065.1 Pseudomonadota bacterium | reverse complement strand
CCCCCTCCCTCTTTCAAAACTTTTTAATTGCGATGAAAATTTGTGCCCTGAACTCCATTTACGGCGCATGGGGGGAGGCTAAATATGAAGTTCTTTGTGGCCGTTATACGTTATCGTTGGATGAAATTTGTATGGCTTCGTATGATGTTCGTAGTGTTGTATGGGAAAATTTTAGGGGTTGAGGTGTTATAGTAAGCCAGTGAAAACTAAGCAAAAAATGGTATTTTTGCAATGAGTAAGAATGTTATTAAAAATCGTTTTTCTGAACGAAGTGAAGAAAAACGCGAAAGGGTTCTTAGGGCTTAAGCCCTAAGCGGGTGCAGGGCAGGGCCCTGCTGGGGTCTGGGGG
>JAWXUA010000014.1:0-30705 GCA_044433065.1 Pseudomonadota bacterium | reverse complement strand
GGGCGGCCGCCCCCCCCCCCCGCGCCCCCCCCCCCCCCCCCCCCATAAAATAAAAAAAGGGTGGTGCCCTTTAAAAGACACCACCCTTTTAGGAGCTACTTACTTGCTTTGGAGAGCTGCGAGAACCTTTTCAGGAAGAGCAGGCAACTTGGTGATCCAGATACCGCAAGCGTCGTGGATAGCGTTGATGACAGCTGCGTGAGGAGCGGTCAATGGGAGTTCGCCAATACCGGAAGCGCCGAATGGGCCTTCTGGGTGGTCGTACTCGTGGTAGATGACGTTGAAGTCGTCAGGGATTTGCTTGATGTATGGGAAGCCAGCACCAGGCATGGTGGAGTGCTTCTTGATATCATCATAGTCTTCGGACAATGCAAGGCCGATAGCCTGAGCCATACCACCGTACATTTGGCCGTCAACAGCAAGCTTGTTAACAATCTTACCTACGTCAGCAGCTGCGGTCATGCGCTCAACGGTGGTCTTACCGGTAGCGATTTCCACTGCAACCTTGGTGAGGAATACACCGTACATGTAGGTTGGGAAAGGATTGCCTTGGCCCTTAGCGTCACAGTCGGTGCATGGTGCAGACCACTTACCGGTGATGTCGCAAGAGATGCCTTCAGCAACCATTTCAGCATGGGTGCGGTAACGACCGTTAGGCTTCTTCATAGCAGCGAGCAAGTCGTCACATGCAGCCTTGATTGCGCGGCCGATAACAACTTGGGAACGGCTACCACCAGCTGGGCCACCGTTAGGGCAGCAAGAAGTATCGTTAAGAACGATACGAACTTGCTCAGGGAGCAATGCCAGTGGAGTAAGAGCCTTGTGAGCAGTGGTCAAAGTACCGATGTCAGCGCCTTGGCCATGGTCATGCCACGTTGCGTATACGGTAACGCCATTGTCTGCATCCAAGGTGATGCGAGCTTCAGCGGTGTCAGGACCGTCAAGGCCACAACCGTAGATACCGATGGAAACGCCAACGCCCTTCTTGATTGCGTCGGTGGATTCAGCAGCAGCTTCTTCCTTAGCAACCTTGTAGAGAGGACGGATGGTTTCCACCATTTCTGGCAAGCAGAATACTTCAGGAGCGATACCAGTTGGGGTTGTGGAACCTTCACGGTAAACGTTCTTGTAACGAAGTTCGAGTGGGTCCATGCCGAGTTTTTCAGCAAGCATGTCCATAAGAACTTCAGATGGGAATTCACTTTCAGGAGCGCCGTAACCACGGAATGCAGAGCCCCAACCATGGTTGGTGCAAACGGTGCGGCCGAGGCCACGGATGCTAGGAATGTCGTAACCAGCGCCGATGTACTGAGCACCGCGAAGGGTCAACAAGTCACCGAATTCGGAGTAAGGACCGTGGTCAACAGACCAGTCACTTTCCATAGCAAGCAACTTGCCTTCCTTGTCAGCTGCGTAACGCAAGTTGGTGAGGAATGGGGAGCGCTTACCGGTGTAGGTTTGTTGCTGGTACCAAGTGTAGTTAAGGCTTACAGGCTTGCCAGTTGCCATACATGCAGCACCGATGAGGGCTTCCATGGTTGGGCTGAACTTGTAACCGAAGGTACCACCAGCTGGGTTTTGCACCATGATAACGTCGGTTGGCTCAACGCCAAGACCTGGAGCAATCATGTAAAGGTGCAAGTGCAGACCAATGGACTTGGAGTGGATGCAAAGCTTGCCGTCTTCGTTGTAGAAAGCAAAACCTACGTCTGGCTCGATAGGCATGTGAGGCTGACGGGTGGTGTAGAATTCGTCTTCTACAACAACAACGTCGTCGCGCTCGAAGATAGGAGCGGTATCGTCGCCCTTTTCGATAGCTTGTTCAAAGTACACGTTAGGGGTGCCAGGGTGAATTTCGATGGCGTCGTCTGCCATAGCAGCAGGGATGCTCATGTATTCAGGCAAGAGCTCGAGCTCAACCTTAACGGCTTTGGCAGCTTCCTTAGCATGTGCTTCGGTGTCTGCGCAAACGATGGCGATAGCGTCGCCGTATTGGTAAATCTTGGTATCATTAAGGATAGGACGTTCCCAGCCATCACCCTTATTGGTAGGGAAGGTGATGAGGCCGGTGATACGGTTCTTACCCTTGATGTCTTTGTGGGTAACAACTTTCACAACGCCAGGCATCTTTTCAGCTTCGGTGGTGTCGATGCTGAGGATGTTAGCGTGGGAAACTTCAGCTTGAACCAATGCGCAACGCAAGGTGTCTTCAGGCATCTTGAGGGCAAGGTCTGCGCCGTAATCGGTGATACCGGTTACTTTTGCAAGAGCGGTAGGACGTTGGTAGGTCGTGCCCCAGATTTGGCCATTGGCAGGCATAACGAATTGCATGTCTTCCATGGTCTTTTCACCGCGCAAGATAGCGGCTGCGTCCATAACTGCATCAACGAGAGGCTTGTAGCCGGTGCAACGGCAAGCATTGCGGTGCTTGTGGAACCAGTTACGCACTTCTTCACGAGTAGGAGCTACGTTAGCGTCAAGCAAAGCTTTTGCGGAGATGATGAAACCAGGGGTACAGAAACCACACTGTGCGCCGCCATGGTACATCCATGCAGCTTGCAGAGGATGCAAGTTGTCAGGAGTGCCGATGCCTTCAAGAGTGGTGATGCATGCGCCTTCTGGCAAACGCTTCATCTTGTAGCTGCAAGAACGGATAACTTTGCCGTCAAGGATGATGCTACAGCTACCACAGTGAGCAGTACCACAACCGATTTTAACACTGGTAAGACCAAGGCTTTCACGAAGGTAAATAGCAAGGTTGGTGTCTGGATTAGCAAGCACCATCTTTGGAATACCGTTCACAGTAACCATGCGTTTGATCATGTCGTTCTCCGATGATTGTTGTTGTAAAAAAGTTATGTTGAAACGTGCGTTTAGTAAAAGATATAAGCGCATGTCTTGAGCACATCTTTCTTGTACACTTTGCTTGTATGTTACTACTGTGCTTAACGTGTACCCGTTTCTTAATAGGAAGCGTGTTATGCAAGATAGAACGTTCTTTATAAAGAAAACATATACCTGCATAAGGTTCAAAAAAATGGTTTACACACTAAAAGTAGCTATGTACCATCGCGTCATGTGATTTTTTTAACAAAGTCACAATAGAAGATAGTTGGACGCACTCTTTCTTGTGTAAGGCAATTAAATGATTAGTACAGTGTTTAAAGTGATTTCATTTGTACCGCAGGGATTGTATATAGTCAATATTAAAGTAGAAACATATTTGTTTATATTGAGTGCTCAGCTATTTTTTTTAATATAGAATTTGGATATATATTATACAATTTAAAAAGTTTATAAGTACAATAACTTAGTCCTTTATTTTCAGATTTTATTTTTTTGATATTTTATATAATTGTAGTTCAAAATGATGCATTTTTGCATCGCACGGAAGAGGTAAAAAATTATTTTTTTACTTCTATGGCGACATTTCAAAAACAAGAAAAGGCTACTCTTCGATGGTGAAGAGTAGCCTTGAGATTGCACTGTATCATGGTGTTGTGTTTCATCTACGAAACTTTATGACGCTGGTTTCTTCCATGTAAAACGTTGTATAATAGCATGATGACTTGTTCCTGATAATACTGCATAGCTTGAAACGGCTATAATGATTATCATGCCGTGTACAGCACGCGTCCAAAATCCTGAAAGTCCAGAACTTATGATGCCTGCTTCAATCATACCAACAATGGCAATGCCTATAAGAGTGCCGTATAGTCGTCCAGAACCGCCAAATACACTTGTACCACCAATGAATACTGCGGCAAAAACGAGCAACATATAGCCTTCACCTTGTGTTGGCCACCATGAACCCATCTCTAAGCAGCCCACTGCGCCTGCAAAACCAGTAATAGTACCAATTAAGGTATGCACTGCAAAACGTGAAATATAGACGTTAATTCCTAATCGCGATGCAGTGTCGGCATTTTCACCAGTGAAGCGTATTGCATCACCGAGTTGATGGCGATTCAATACAAGCCATAATGCAATGGCTAAAAAGACAAGCCACACAGCTTGCATTGGTAGTGCGTCCCCAAGGCGGCCTACAAAAAGTGCGCGCGTTAGGCCATGGGTATTGTCAGCAAGGCCTATGGCAAGTCCTTGACTTAACAGCATAACTACGCCACGCCAAAAAAATTGGGTGCCAATGGTAGCAATGATGGAGGGCACGCCAATATAGCTGATGATGAGACCATTGCCTGCACCAATGAGAAAGCCTGTGAGCATAGCCGCAAGCATGCCAAGCCAGACAAGGCCGCTATGCGTCACCACCATGGCAAAGGCAAAACCTGACATGGCCATGGTGGACGGGAAGCATAAATCCATCTCACCAGATGCCACTACAAGGGTTAGGCCAAGGGCCACAAAGCCATAGAGTGGAATGGTGGAAAGCAGGCTTTCATACATGGTCCACGATAAAAAAGCTCGTGATGCTGTGGACATAAAGAGCACAAGCAAGGCTATAAAGAGGCCCGTCAGCCAGATTTGATTACGGGTGCTGGTAGAAATTTTTCTTTTAGGTGTCGTCATGCCTTGTGCTGTTTGCGACTGTGCAGGGCTTTGATGGGAGTTCGCATTGTGTGGCATTTATATACTCCCTTCAGCCAAGGAAAGCAGGCGTTTTGTTAAATCAGCTGGGCTTGTGTCGTGGCGATGAACAGTGTCAACGGTACAGCCTTTATCCATAAAGACAAAACGATCAGCAACGTCATAGGCTTGGTGCACATTGTGTGAAACTAACAGTACGGCACGTCCTTTTTCACGCAAAGTACGGATAAATTCTTGTACACGGTGCACTTCTTTCAGTGACAATGCAGTTGTTGGTTCGTCTAGTATAACGAGCTGTGCGCCAAAATACATGGCACGACCGATGGCAAGGGATTGTCGTTCACCACCAGACAAGACACGTACGTCGGCGTCGGGATCAATACCTGTACCGCGAAGGCCCAGCCACTCCTGAAGCATAATTCGTGTGGCTTCGCGTTCTGCATCTATATCAATGAAGCCAAAGGCATTGGTAATGTGCCGCCCCACAAACATATTACGCCAAAGGGATTGTCCTTCGCACAAACAACGGTCTTGGTACACTGTTTCAATGCCCATAGCTCGAGCTTTGGCAACGCTATGATTTTTGAGTTTGACTTCTTTATCATTAAAATAACATGTACCACCATCTGGTCGATGTGCTCCAGACAGTAACGCTACAAAGGTAGACTTACCTGCGCCATTATCACCAAGCAATGCAACAACTTCACCTTGAGCAATATGCATATCTACGTGCCGCAATGCATGCACAGCACCAAAAGATTTACGGAGTCCTTGCACCTTTAAAAGCATGATATATCCTGTGCTACTGTACGTTACTGTATAAAATAAGTGAAGCGCATGCATATACCATACGCTTCACTGTGGAGAACTTGTTAACGCAAGCCTTGTTTTGCAAGGGCAGAGACGCTAGCGATATTGCTTGCATCAATGATGCCACCGCCAGTGTCAATGTTAAAGCCAGTGAAACCGAATTTCTTGCTCAATACAGCTTGGACAACACCAAAGTAGCCCATGATATATGGTTGTGCTTCGGAGATCAATTGCACATAACCATCTTCAATGGCTTTTGCTGTAGCAGGAGACAGCGAGAAACCAGCGGTATAGATTTGGCCTGCAGGAACACCAGCATTTTTCAAGTGATTGCCCATTTGTGCGGTCAAGGAACCGTGGTCAACAATGATGACCTTGGTGTCTGGGTGGCTAGCAACTTGTCCTGCGACAACAGGACCACCAAGCACTGGGTCCTTATCAATTTCAGGGCTGATTTCTTGGTAGTCAACAATGACGCCTGCAGCTTCAAGCGTTTCCACGATGGCAAGAGCACGACGGCCGCGTTCAGGAAGACGCTTCAAACCCCAAACAAAGGCGCGGTCACCTTTTTGCAAATTAGTGCGACGCAATAGCTCGTCTGTGAGCGCCTTGCCTTGTGCGTAGTTGTCCGTACCAACAAAGCCAAAACCTTCTGCTTGGTGGCGAGCAAGACTTTCTTTAAGTGCAGTGTCGATACAGGTAACAATAGTACCTTGTGCAATGGCTTTATCAATAAGCGGTGCAAATGAAGGCTCACCTGGGGAACCAATAACAACAATACCATCAGGACGCGCTGCCAAAGCATTGCGGAAATTGGTCAACATGAGTTCAGGATTCCAATCAGAATACATAAGGCGCAAGTCGCAACCCATATCTTCTGCTGCAGCTTTGGCGCCATTTTGCAAAATAGTACCATAACCATCGCCAGCACTGCCGCCAGTGTCAAACCAAATAGTCATACCTTCGCCAGTTTTTGCAAAGGCAGTGCCGCACTGCAAAGCCAAAATGGTCAATAATGCTACAAAAATGCGTTTCATAGATCCCTCATTGTTTTGTAAGGCCGTACATGTTTTGTATGGACAAGAGCATGAACCTCAATGGATAATGCATCAAGCAAAATACGCAGGGCATCTCAATGTGTCAACTGGGGGAGACATATAAAGTAGTATAGATTGTATAAATGATGCAATCTGTAATGTATTTACTTTTATAATATACAACGCCAAAGTCATGCTGAATGGACAAAAAAACGGCTGCAAATCTTGTTATACAACAAGTTCACAGCCGTGTAGAAGCTAAAAATAGGAGTTGCAGTGGCAGTTAGGCCTTGCAAGCAAAAATAGCTTCGATTTCAATATTGCTACCCAAAGGAAGAGCTGCAACTTGCACTGCGCTGCGAGCAGGATACGGTTCAGCGAAGTATTCAGCGTACACAGCATTCATGGCTTTGAAGTCTGCAAGGTCTGTCATGAAAACAGTAACTTTCACAGCATCATTCAGGCTGCAACCGCCAGCTTCAGCAACGGCTGTAAGGTTCTTCAAAACCTGATGGGTGCGGGCAGTAATGTCGCCATCAACCATGGTGGACGTTGCAGGGTCAACAGGCAGATTGCCAGAAGCGAAAAGGAGACCGGTTGTAGCAACAGCTTGGGAATAAGGGCCAATGGCAGCAGGTGCTTGTGCCGTGGCGATGGCTTTTTTACAAGACATGGTGAACCTCTTTATACGTTAATGTATATTGTACTCTTTCGTCAAAACCGAAGGATACGCTAGGCGTAAGCATGGCGCATGTCAAGCTCAGTAAAGATGTTGTATGCTTTGCTTAGCAATGTATGGCGAGGTACATGAGGTAGCGAAGTGTTTTCTTCGCCACCTCATGTAGCACTACTTTGTTTCTTTTTTGGCTAAGAGCTCATGGATATCGTCCAGCGCCAAATACAGCGTAGGCACGAGCAATAAGCAGATAAACGTAGCAAAGAGAATACCAAAGGCCAGAGAAAGTGCCATAGGAATTAACATCTTCGCTTGCCTTGATGTTTCAAAAACAAGAGGAGCAAGACCCACAAAGGTGGTGATGGTAGTGAGCAAAATAGGTCGGCAACGTTGCACAGCGGCTTGTTGGATGGCCTCAAAAGACGCAATACCTTGAAGCCTTTGCCTATTGGCAAAATCAATGAGCACAAGGGAGTCGTTGACCACAACGCCAGAGAGCGCCACAATACCGTAGACACTCACAAGGCTTAAGCTATAGTCCATAATCCAGTGGCCAAAGACAGCACCAACGATGCCAAATGGTATGGAAATCATGATGATGAGCGGCTGGCTGTAGCTCTTGAACGGAATGGCGAGTAGAGCGTAAATACCTACTAAAGCAAACAAAAATCCATACATCATGGTTTGGCTGCTTTCCTGCATTTCCGTTTGGCGTCCTGCAAATTGCCATGAAAGTCCGCTGTAATCAGCCATGAGTTGCGGCATGATTTCGGCGCTCAGCACTTCCATCATGCGGCCTGTTTCTGAGGATGGCGTCACATTGGCGGATACCGTTGCTGTACGTCGACCGTCAACGTGCCTGATGACGGAGTCAGCCTTGCCATCTTCTAAAATGATGATGTCGCGCAAGAGCACTTCTTGACCACTTGGAGCACGGAGCACCAAATCTTCAAAAGCCGCTTCGTTGCGTCGTTCTTCTTCAGGAAGGCGGACACGTACGGTGATTTCGTTGTTGCCACGCTGTTGGCGTAAAGCAATAGTACCTTGGAATGCATTACGAATTTGTGTGGAGACACTTTGCGATGTAAAGCCAAGTTGTTCGGCTGCTGGCGTCAGCTTGACGTCAAATTGGCGCGCTGTGCGGCTTGTGCCTGTGTCAATGTCACCGATACCAGCATAGGTGGAAATGAGTTCACCAAAGGCTATGGCCGCTTGGTCCAAAGTGTCTGTGTCTCTGTGCGACAAGTAGAGTGTGAGGGAGCTACCACTACCTGGTCCACCGCGGTCCGATTGGAAAAGCAGCTTTTCAACACCAGCCATGACGCCAACCTTGGTCCGCCATTCTTCCATAAAGTCTGTGGTGTTCATGGGGCGCACGTCTGGATCAGTCAAATACACATAGATGTATAGGGCCTCATCTACGATCATGGCAGAAATGCCAGTGGAAAGGGCATCGCCTCCGTTGGCCGCCACAACTTCTTCAGCACAGTATAGGATATGGTTTTTGATTTTTTGAATTTCAGCGTGAGGCGTACCTTCGGGCAGTTCAGCCTCAGCATAGGCATAGTCTGATTCCACGCGAGGCATAAGGTCAAAGCCCATGCGACCAGAAGCCACATAGGCTGCTGTGGCAGTCAAAATGGCAATGGCTACGGCAATGGTAATATACCGTAAATGCAAAACTTTTTTTACAAAATTACTGAAGTTGTTTTGGATAAGGTAAAGAATACCAGCGTTTATTTGACGCTGAAAACGTGATGGCCATGCAACAATTTTGCCCCAAGTGGACCTTTCTTGCCATATCTGTTCACTGTCTTCTGGGTTAATTTGTCTTGAATGGGCAAGGTGGGCTGGCAAGATGAACAAGCTTTCCACCAGTGATAAAAAGAAGACTGAGAAGACTACAAGCGGAATTGACAGCCAAATCTTCCCCATAACGCCAGGGATGAAGAGAATGGGCATGAAGGCCAGCATATTGGTCAAGACCGAGAAGACAACAGGGATGCCTACTTCGCGTGTACCACAAATGGCGGCTTTAAGCGGACTTGCGCCTCGTTCCTGCCATGCACTGACATTTTCACCAACCACAATGGCATCGTCAACAACAATGCCCAAGGTCACAAGGAAGGCGAACAGAGACATCATATTGATGGTCATGTTCAGCGGCCCAAAGAACCAGAACGAACCAAGCACAGATACGGGAATGCCAAGACTGACCCAGAATGCCAAGGATGGACGCAAGAAGATGGCAAGGCACAGGAAGACTAAAGCCATACCTAATGCCGCATTGCTCATGAGTAATTCTTGGCGCTCAACAAAAACATCAGCTTGATTATCGCGCACATAGAGCTTCAAGTCCGTTGGCATGGTTGCGTTGAAATATTCCACATGCTTGAGAGCCGCAGCAGCCACTTGTTCTGGCCCTTTGTCGCCATAACTATAGACATAGATAGCAAGGGCATCTTGGCCATTGAATTCAGTCCAACGAGTCGAATCATCGAACGTGTTGGTGATTTTTGCAATATCTTCAAGGATTAAGCGACTACCATCGTCATTGGTGCGGATGGCAATTGATCCAAAATCAGCGGCGTAATCGCGTCTTTCATTGACGCGTAGCATAATGTCGCCGCTGGACGCACGCAAAGTACCGCCACCTTGTTCGATGGCTGTGGAACCAATGGCAGCCGACACATCGGCTATAGTTAAGCCATAACGGCGCAACGTATCCTGCGAAATTTCTACAAGTACTTCATGGTCGCGCACACCTTGCAGCTCAGCTTGTGGAATGGCCGCATCTTGGGCCAATTCTTCGCGGATGACTTCAGCCCAGTACCGCAAAGCTTGTGGCGTTTCACCGCCAGTGAGCATAAGCGATACCACTTGCCGACGGGCCGAACGCAGGGCGATAACGGGTTCTTCGGCGTCTTCTGGGAAGGTGGTGATGCGGTCAACGGCGGCTTTGACATCTTGCAATAAAACATTGCCGTCAACGCTGTCGATGCCTTCAACTACGATGGTGGCACCTCCAGAACGCATGGTGGCTGTGACTTCATCAATACCGTCAATGCCTTCCATGGCTTCTTCAATGGCGAGGGCAACGCTTTTTTCCATTTCTTCTGGCGTTGCACCGTCAACAGTGACGGAAATGGTGACTTCTGTTGTATCAAAATAGGGAAAGACTTCTCTTTGCACTTGAGTGGAGACGGCAATACCACCGACCAAGAGAAGAATCATGAGCAGATTAGCGGCTACAGGATTGGTGGCCATCCACGCTATGGGGCCTTGCATCCATTCTTTTTTCGTACTCATGGTTTAGTCCTTTGGGGCTTCTGGCTTGGGACCGCGTGTTTTTGGAGCAGCCTCTGGAGCCTGCACATCAGCTTGTACCCCAGCCTCTACCCCAGCCTCTACCCCAGCCTCTACCCCAAACGTAGCGCTAGAAGGCAAGCGCACAGGCATACCATGGATGGCCGCGCCAAGAGGCGAGACAACAATATTTTCCCCAGAATTAAGACCTTCAGTAATAAAGACTTGTTCCGTATCCTTCCAAGCAATGGTAACTGGTCGAATATCAAGGGTAAATTGCCCTGCAATACCATCATTGGTAGCTGGCCCAAGTACCCAAACAGTATCATTATCACGCAAAGCAGAACGCGGCAAAACAATGACATTGTCAAGCAAACCAGCATCAAGTGCAACGCGCACATGGTCACCTAAAAGTAAGGCTGGTTCGCCATTTTCAAGACCAAGTGGGTCCGTAACGGCAATGAGCACTCGGCCCATGCGCGTAGTATCGTCAATACTTGCAATGGCTTGCAGAACCGTACCTTGACGTTCAACACCAGCATTGGTGGATACTATGACAGCATTACCATCAAAAATGTGGAAGCCAAGGCTATGCATTTTATCCAGCGGCACAGCTGCTTCAATATAATAGGTATCCGTGCCCACAATGGTGCCAAGGGTATCTGACGTGCTCGCCTGATTGCCAAGGGATACAGCGCGCTCCACCACAAGGGCATTGTATGGTGCAACCACACGGGTTCTTTCAAGGTTTAATTGTGCTTGCTTGAGATTTGCTTCGGCTGACTGCAAAGCGGCTTTAGCTTGTGCCAATTGCGGTTCGCGCAAGGCAATGGCTGTATTGATATTTTTAATGGAAATGCTGTTGGGCGCAATTTTATTGAGCTGTTCAAGCTCTGTACGAGCGACCCGTTGTTGGCCCATTTCAAGGTCATAATCAGCCTGAGCTGTAGCAACGGCGCTCAATTCAAGGGCCAAGGCATTTTCATAGTCAGCAGTATCAAGTTGAACTATAAGCGCGCCTTTAGGCATGATGTCGCCAGCCTCAAAGTGTGCACCAAGTTCGTCAACTTGGCCAGAAACACGAACCTTGACCGTAGTTTCTTGGGCGGCTTTCACTGAGCCAAGGGCTCCAATTTGTAAGGTAGCCGTGCCTTTTTCCACAGGCATGATGGTCACGAGCGGGCTGCTTACAGGAGGCTTCACGCGTTGAGTCACAGGCTTTGTGGCTATGGTATACCATGCGGCAAGTCCACCAAGGATGATGATCAATAAGGCGAAAATGGGGATGAAGCGTTTCATATAAATCCTTTTTATTTCAAGCTCATAGCGTTCATTACTTGTGGAAAAGTGAGGCCACCCAAGGTGCGGTTAAGCGTAATACGCGCTTGCACAAGAATACTTTCTTGCTGAGCAAGGGAACGCTCAAGACTTTGGACATTTTTCAACTCAGTGATATAATTCAAGAAATCTGTGGTCCCACCAAGGTAGCCGTTAAGAGCTTCATTTCTTGCGGCTGTGGCGAACACAAGTTGTTCATGCAAACGCTGCAAAGTCTTCTTTTCGCCTAGCTCTGTGGCCAAAGCATCGCCAACTTCTTTCATGGCTGTGGCCACGGTTTGGGCATAACTTTGGATGAGTTCGTCAGCCACAGCGCGCGCACGTTCTTCCTCAGCTGCTAAGGCGCCACCATCTAAAATTGGCATGGTTAAAGAGCCTGTTAGGGCTGCAATCCAGTTGCTGAAAAGGACAGCGCTTTCTGCTGCATTGAAGAGCATGGAGGCGGACAAAGAGATGGTGGGATAGCGATTGGCGCGTGCTTTGGTCACGTCCCAATCTGCGGCTTCAAGGCGAGCCCACGCAGCTTGGATGTCTGGGCGTGCGTCCAAAAGTTGGATGGGTAAGCCCACAGCAGGAATGTCGTCAATGTGTGGTAAGGCCGCTTTTTCGTTAATGACTAGTCCTGTGCTTGGCAATGTGCCTTGTAAGACTGCTAATTCATTGCGTAAAATAACGCTCTCTTGTTCTAGGCTTGGTACGGCAGCTTCAAGAGCAGCGAGCACTTCTTGTTGTTGCAACACGTCAAGGCTAGTGCTCATGCCATTGAGGAAGCGAGCTTGCTGTAGTGTCACGATATCGGCATTGATGTTGATTTGGTTTTGCACGACTTTCAGCTCAGCTTGTTTGCCAAGGAGCGAGGCCCACGCTGTGGCCACCGACGCAGCAACCGTCATGCGCGCTGTTTCAAGGTCATAGGCTGTTGCTTGTAAACGCAAAAGTTCGGCTTCGCGCTCGGCATTGACGCGGCCCCATAAATCCACTTCATAGGATGCAGCAAGACCAAGACCAAAGCTACTTGCACTGTCTTCGGTGCGCGATGAGGAAGAATTGGCTTGGCTTGAGGTGCGTTCTCTGCCAGTGGAGCCGCTACCATCTAAGGATGGGAAAAGGCCAGCGCGCGCAACACGGGCTGTGGCTTCGCTTTGGCGCAGGGTGGCCCAAGCCTTGGCAACGTCAAAATTTGTTGTGAGAGATTTTTCAATAAGCTTATTTAAATCGTCGCTATTGAAATCCGTCCACCATGCGTGCTCGCGTGGTTCTATGGCTGTTTGTATGGGCACGCCAGATACATGGGCAGTTTGGTCGCTTGGCGTGACTTGAATAACAATGCTATCTTCTTGATTTTTAAGATTTTTTTTGCTGTTAACAATATCACCCTCAGCTTCCAATCCATGAAAATTGGCAAAAGCGCCATATTGAGTGGGCATACTCATGGCGAGGGTGCTTTCTTGGTTTCGTGTTTCAGGCGTCATCGTAGCGCAGCCCATGCAGAATAGCGGCATGAGGCAGACACTGATTTTTAACGCTGATAAGCCGTTAGCTAGTTCTTTCATAGAATTCCTCAAGGACGACCAGTGATATGGGATTGACCTGTATAAAAATTGGACACATGACTGTATAAAAATAAGACAGTGTATGAAAATCATACACTGTTGTGCTTCAAAAAAGCATTTATGTGGTAAAAAAGCGGCTCACACCGTGTGCAGTGATAGTATTAGCAGGAAGTGGGCCAAAATATACATTTTTATGGTGATTTATAGAAATTTTATAAAAAAACAGCACCCTTGATGCGAGTGCTGTTTTTTTATGTTGTGTAGTCAATAATAATAGTATGCTATGCGTCTGGAATAATACGGAAAAGAAGTCCGTTTTCCAAGACAAGAGGCTTATTAGCTGCGTGGAAAATGGTGCCATCAATGGGGCTTTGGATTTCCCAGCGGATAGAGCCGTCGTAGGGATCAAGGATATGCCCGAGGATTTGACCGCGGGCCACATGATCGTGTGGCTTCGACATGAGGAAAAGGATGCCAGCCTTATGGGCCTTGATGTGCACGAGTTTTTCTTCAGGCACGTGTTGTGATAAAAATGCTGGGGATTGTGGGCTTTTGATGATGCCTTGGCTGTCCATGAAGCGCAAAATCGCACTGATGGCAGTTTGGGCGGATTGTTCATCAAGGCTTGCGGTCTGGCCACAATACAAGGAATAGGCCTTGGTTTTCCAGATTTGCCAATTATAGTTGAGCAAGGTGGTGTCGTATGGCCGAGGCTGGCATGTCATGGTATATGGCAAACCAAAGCTTTTACCCAGCGGCTCATCTTCGTAGCCTGTGCGCATCATGCGGATGTGAGGTACGCAGTCGCCAGACATATAAAAGCTTGCAAGTTGAATACCATAGCTATAGCCCTGCACTTGTTTAAAAAGAGCTGCGGCAATACGCTGTGTTGTTTCGCCTTGGCTAAATCCAGGGAACATGCGATTGACGTCGGTATTGTCCATGGCCCAAAAGCGTTTGCTGATGTTCATGGAAAAGTGGTTGGCCGAAGGGATGACCAGAATTTCATGCTCTGGATTGATGGCCCCACGGTCCTCAAGGGTCAGCAGGGCATTGACTACGCGAGCGCAGACGTATTGCTGTTGTACTTCGTCGCCACGCATAGCACCGACGATGGCCACGCTTTTTTTGCCAGAGCCAAAGCGAAAACCATGAATACGGAAGGTGTCGCGACAAGGCGATTTCAAGGTGAAAAGTAATTCTTTCTTCATGATTAACTACCTCTTTGTAAACATACGTGCGATGAGCGAACCTTCGTAGACAACGGGGTAGGCGCGGATGGTGAAGACGAGACCATCTTCCTTGGCGTAGATACTTTCGAGCACGGTTCCGGCAAGAGGGTCTACGATTTCGCCGAGAATTTGACCGGCGGAGACTTCCATGGAGTGGTCCACATAGGGGATGAAGATGCCTGACTCTGAGGCATTGAAAAATTCAACTTCGCCTGTGGTGGAGAGAATGCTTTCACAAGGTGGGAGGCTGATGGGACCAGTCCACATGCCCATGTCGGTCATGACATTAAGGATACCTTGCACAAGCCGTTCACCATATTCTTGGGTGATACGCAGACCAACGCCCATTTCCACAACAACGACAGGGGTGTCGCGTTCGTTGAGAGCGTAGGCTAGAGTGGATTCAAGAACTGTAACAGCTTCGTGGATCCAGATAAATTCGAGGTGCAGTTGTTCCGCAATGGGCAACAGCTTGTCCACGGTGCTGGTGCTGATGCGAGCTTGAGGCACTTCACGGAGGAAAATATTGCTAGCGTGGATGTCGATGACAAGGTCTGCCCCGACGAGATCTTGGAGGATGCCGTGGACTGTAGACTCGGCCATACTTCCGTGAGGATCACCTGGGAAAATACGGTTCATGTCGAGGTCAAAGTTTGGCACGCCACGGGTGGTGGAATCGATGCCAAGGGGATTGAGCGCAGGGTAAATTTCCACAGTACCATTGAGCTTGTCTTTATTTTCTTGGAGCAAGCGAGAGAGCAAGTAGCAAACGTACTGGCCTTCGAGCTCATCGCCATGCGTGCCTGTGACAACGCAGAAACGTTTATTGCCTGTACCGGACGTAATGCTTTGCTTTTGAATGAGAAGTTGCTCGTCAACGGGCAATTCTGAGGAGAGAATTGTTTTTATCATAAGCGTGTCACTTTTACGGATATTGAGGTATCTTGGGTACAGGGTCCGCTGGGACTTCCTGTTGCATTGTCATTGATTTCAGACGCATTGGAGACTGGAGCAGGGCAGAAGGTGCCGCGGTTCATGGGGCAATCAGCACTGTCACGACCATGGGCTACTTTAACATAGCCATGGTAAATCAGCCTATTCTGCGTGGGATCTATGCCATACCAAACGCCATGGATATACACTTCCACCCATGCGTGGCTTTCACCTTCGCCAGGAATAAAACCACATGCATAGCGTGCAGGAATGCCGGCCATGCGGCAGAGCGCAATGGTGATATGGGTATAATCTTGGCATACACCAGAGTTCAAGGCAAAGGCTTCGCCAGCAAGGGTTTCCACGTGAGTGCTTTGGGGCACGTAGTGGAGTCTCTTATGCACGGCATGAGCAATGGCACAGGCTAGCTGAAATTGCTCACGAGATGCCTTGCCGGCATGGGAAGCCATGGAGTTTATGGAGTTCGGTTCTTGGCTATCACTTAGGCGAAGCGCATGAACGCCATAGTCTTTGTGTTCGGCACTGTTGTTTGCCACCATGTCTTGATGGTGGTCCAAAATGTCACGCAACATGGCAAGCATTTCTGGTGTGCACAAAGTAAAAGCACTGGGCACACGGTACATTCCATGGGCATGGTCGCAAATGCGGTATGGTTTATGATCCACCACGCCGGAAACATGGATGCTAAAACTGGTGTGGTCTTGAGCATCCATGCCCGACAAGATGATATTACCAAAACTATCGTACTTTGTATTAGTATATGGCCAAAGCTTTACCTTTTCACCATGCACAGTACAGCGCAAATCCTGTATAGTTTGGAAAAATTCCGTACGAGGTACACAACGCAAAAGGTAGTTATGCAGTCGCACAGGTGCACTGAAGTTGATATTAAAGGCATAGTCAAAGGCAAAGTGAGGCATATTACACCATAAAGACTCGGTTTAATGCTGTAAGGATTTCAGGCGTATAGGCTTTTTGAGCGTTGTTAGGCGCAAAAAAGGCTTGTAAAAGGCTTAAATCCTCTTGATGCACAGCTTCTGTTTTCATGGAAAGCAGGAGTTGCTCAAGGTCATCCCATGCTTCGACATTTCGTGCATGAGGATACTCGAAACGCATGTGCAAATCAAGGTATTCAACATATTTGCCAATCATCAGGATTTTGAGAGCTGAAGCCGCAAAGATACGTTCGGAAACAGAGCCCCAGAAGGCTAAAGTATAGTCTAAGAGTGGTTGCAAAGACACAAGGCTTTTGTGTCCACCTTCTTCGCATGTATCGAGAGCCGCGCGGCACAAGTGAATGTAGGACAGGGATTCACTTTTGAGTGTGGAGCGCAGGACAACGGAATTGTCGTAGGCTGATTCGAGGCTGTGGCGAAGCGAGCCATAGATGCTACCATCATAAATATATTGGTGTAACATCTCGTCACAACTGGTGATTTCTGGATCATAGTAAATACCAAGACGCAAAAAGCATTTTGGCATGGCGTCCACATCGCCATCAAGGCGAGCGTTATTGGCACGGCGGATGAAGCCGAGAGTGGTGTATACGCGTTCAACATAGCGGCCAAGCCAGTAAAGATGGTCGGCGGCATTTGGTGACAAAGCATTGCAATATGCTGGTGGGCAAGTCATGGGAGACCTCTATATGATACTATTCAATATGATAGTGTTTGGCGAAATTAGTGTGATGAAATAATGAAACATGGTATACATGCGGTCTTAGCAAACTAGCTTATTTTGCTTTCTGGCGAGGAAGGCGAATTTTTTACGAAGGGAGTCCGACCAAAGGCGGCGAAGCCGTGACCGTCAGCGAGTCTTCGAGCACTACGGGCATCGAGAGCAACGCTGTATTGAGACATACATGACCTGAGGAAAAAAGAGCCTGACAAAGCCAGAAAGCAAAAGAAGCGGTTTGCATTATCCTTTCATGACCCAAGTGTCCTTGAAGCCACCACCCTGTGAAGAGTTGACTACAAAGGACTGGGCTTCGCGTGCGAAGCGGGTGAGACCACTTTTCCAGACGACGGTCTTTTCACCAGAGAGGACAAAGGCGCGAAGGTCTGCCTTGCGGTAGACAACACCGTGCTCGTCCATGGTTTCAAGGTCGCGGAAGTTAATGACTTCTTGTGCAATCCAGCGGCGTGGCTCGTCCTTGATGAGCTGACATAGCTTTTCGAGCTCTTCGCCCTCAAAGTCTTTGCCAAAAACAACGCCATAACCGCCAGCTTCGCTTACGTCCTTGATAACAAGACGTTTGATATTTTCTAATGTGAAAGCTAAATCATCAGGATAATAAGGTAAATATGTTGGTGCATTTTCAAGAATAGGCTCTTCACCAAGATAGTATTCAATCATTTTTGGCACGAAATAGTAAATACCCTTGTCGTCAGCAACACCGTTACCTGGTGCATTGACAATGGCTACATTACCTGCAGCATAGACTTCCATGAGTCCTGCAACGCCAAGCAGTGAGCTAGGTTCAAAGACCAGCGGGTCAAGATATTCATCAGAAATACGGCGATACAGAGCACCAACGCGCAGGCGTGCATTGAAGAGGTCTTTGTAGTAGAGCATGCCGTTTTCTACGACGAGATCTTCTGGGAAAGCCAAGGTTGCGCCCATGCGCTCAGCTAAATAGGAGTGCTCAAAGAATGCTGAATTATAGCGCCCTGGTGTCAAGATGACATTAAGGCCACGTTCTTGGTTGACGTAGTTCATCATGTTTTTGAGCAATTCAGCGTAGTTGCGATTGTTAGCAATAGCATTGGCTGTGAAGGTCTCAGGATTGATGCGGCTTGTGATGGTTCTGGCAATCATGGGATAGGATGCACCAGATGGCACGCGCAGATTGTCTTCTAGAATGAACCAGCGACCATCTTCAGCTTGCACAAGGTCGATGCCTGAAATGTGGGAGGCAATGCCGAGAGCTGGCTTAATGCCTTCACATTGTGGCAAGTATCCCTTTGAAGAATAAATAAATTCCTCAGGAATGATGCCGCTCTTGATGATGTTTTTCTCACCATAAAGGTCTGCCAAAAACAAGTTGAGGGCGTCTACTCGTTGGATGAGACCTCGCTCTAAGAAAGCCCACTCATCAGCGGAAATGACCCGTGGAATAGGGTCAAAAGGAAAAATTTGTTCCTTGAACTTATTATCTTTGTAAATACCAAAGCGAACGCCAAAGCGTTCCATCCAAGCGTGCACCGCATCACGGGTTTCAACAAGAGAATACATACAACACCATTAAGCCTTTATTGTGAGTCCCATTTATGGGCTGTATTTAAGGTTACCGATGAACCTATGAGCCTAAGAAATTTTTAACATTTTTTGGCATCGTTAGAGGCTTGATGCCTTAGCGGTGACCATGCGGACCTTAATGACCAGTCCATATGTGTCTTCAATTAGGCTTTTTTGCCGAAATTGTCAATTAAAGACTGGCCAAATACGAAAATTTTACCAATTTTGAAAAAATAGTGAAATTCCTTATGAATATGCACGGTATTGTTTAATTAAGGCTTCATATATATCATGTACTGATTTTTTTTGATGAGAACCTGCATGATTATTACAATCTATAAAATACAAAAGGCCACTCCAAGCTCAGTATTTTGAGCAAGGAGCGGCCTTTTTTTGATCGATAGCTAAAGCTTATTTACCGGAGCAACAGCTTGATGCCGCTGTATTTTGTTTGCGCCATTTTTTTGTCCACTGTACAAGAATAAGCGCTACAAGGACAACAGCCGCAAGTTCAGCAACCATACTATGGTGTTCATGGGATGTGCCAGTAACCCAACTTGTGACGCTAAGGCCAAGCCTTGCATAAAGGTAGTTGACCAAGACACCAATAAGCAAGGTCATGACACCAATGGTTGTAACATAAATAACAGCGGCACGCTTCCCAAGCATTTTTGCCACAATAGTGATTGTTGCTACATTGGTAGCAGGTCCAGCCAAAAGAAATACCAAGGCTGCGCCTGGGGAAACACCTTTAAGGGCAAAAGCTGCAGCAATCGGTGTTGAAGCTGTGGCACAAACATACATGGGAATGCCAATGGCCATCATCACAACCATGCCAGTAAAGCCCGTCACTGTATCTGTGAACATGTGCTCTGGAATGAAAATATTGATGAGAGACGCAAGCGAGATACCAATCAAAAGCCAGATGCCAATGTCAGCAATGAGATTACCAAAAGCGAAGTTCATGCCGACCATGAATTTGTCCATAACAGTGGCCTGAGGTGCAGGTTTTTCAGAGCTACAGCCGCATGATGAAACAGGTGCTGGGCTGGGCTCAGAGCAGCCACATGAAGAGATTGGGGCAGGCTTTGGCGTGGAACAACAGCATGATGTTGTAGGAGCAGGTTCTGGCTTGGGTTCGCTACAACAGCATGAGCTCACAGGAATAACAACCTTGGGCTTTTCTGAACTACAGCAACAGGAAGATGCTGGTGCAGCGACAGGTTCTGGCTTTGCTGCTGGTGCATTGGCTGGTGCTGTAAACATTTGTGATGCAAAGGCACCTTGTGGTGCAGTCTTTGTATCACTACAACAGCAAGATGATACAGGTGCAGGCTTTTCTTCAGGCTTGCTCTCACTGCAACAACAAGAAGATACAGGTTTTGGCTCAGGCTTTGGTTCACTACAGCAACATGAAGATGTCGCCAATGATGTGCTTGCACTCTTTTTGTCAGCACATTTTGTGTCGTCTTTATCGAAAATATCCACGGCAATACCAGCCGCAACAGACGTGATAAAGGCTGAAATAGGACGAACAAAAGTCATAATAGGATCAAGCAGACCATATGTCACGGTCATGGAGTCCACACCTGTTTCAGGTGTCGCAATAAGGAAGGCTGTGGTTGCACCCTTGCTTGCGCCTTGTTCGCGCAGACCAGCTGCTGCTGGGATAACGCCACAAGAGCATAAGGGCAGTGGCACGCCAAAAAGCGCTGCTTTAAAAACAGGGCCAACAATGCTTCGTTTATGTTTGCCAGCTTTAGTGATGACCTCGCCGCCAAGGTGTTTGGCGATAAATTCTGTTGGCAAAAAGGCCTTTAATAGACCTGCAATGAAAAAACCGAACAATATATAGCGGGCCGATTCAACAAGAACGCCCCATGCGCCCATAAAAAACTGATGAAAAATATCCATGAAAGCACCTCTTTTTGTAAGCTCTTTGGAGCATATACTCATGCAAATGAATGTCAATCATAATTTGAGGTTTTGATGTAGCCAACTGAAGACGCATCTGCATAGAGACAGAGATCTGCATGCCACGGTATGTATCTATATAAAAGGTATATTATGCTTAGTAAGTGAAAAAGAAATTCAACATTCTACTCTGGGTGTATAGCAAGAAGCAGTAAAATATTGACTATCTTTATCAATTAAAAACTCACTGTAAAAGCTAAATGAAATATCTATTCATTATCTTATGAAGTTGACTGCTTTTATCAGTAAGCGCCAAAAAAGCAAAAAGGTATTGACACATTCTTTTGGAAGCGATAAGTACAAAGCAAAAGTATGGTTTATACGATGCTGAGGTATTGATATGGATAAAAAAATGTTTGTAATGATTGTTAATACAGTGACAAATGCTTCACTGTCTTTATTTAAGATTGTAATTGGATTTCTTTTTCAAAGTAGTTTGCTTATTGCAGACGGTTTGCACTCTGCAAGTGACCTTTTAACAGATTTATTTGCCATCGTCGGTCTGCGTTTTGCGAGCATGCCACAAGATGAAGAGCACCCATTTGGCCATGGGAGCCTTGAATATGCATCGAGCTTGACTGTGGCCATCCTCATTTTTGGCATGGCTTGTCAACTTTTCTTAGAGCTTATCCAAGATTGGTCTATTCCGACGACACATGTAAGCATGACAGTTCTGGGTGCTTCCTTTGTAGCTTTTATTGTAAAGCTGATTTTGAGTACCTATGTTTTGTATCAAGCAAAAAAATTGGACTCGCACACCTTGTTAAGTAGTGGTATTGAGTCCAAAGCTGATGCATATTCAACTATTGTTGTTATTGTTGGTTTGATTGTAACGCACCTTGGCATCATTTATGACATGCCATTATTGGTTTATGCCGAAAAAGTTGCAACACTCTTTGTTGTTATGATGCTTTTTAAAGCGGCATTGACCATTTATCTTGCGTCTGCCCGTGGCATTGCAGGTGGCGTTGCTTCTGATGAAATCAAGCAAGAGTATCTTGAACAAGTGATGGCATGCGATCCTGAGCTTGAGGTGTCGGAAATTGTCGTACTAAAGCAGGGAATTAACTACAGTATTCACTTAAAACTGTCTTTCCAAGCTGTTTTAAGTTTGCAAACTGTGAGTAACCGTATGGAAAGCCTTAAATCATGCTTGTATAAGGATAACCGCATTGCTCATGTGACGACAGATTTTACCATTATTTCAGTGTAATGGTTGCGATTAGACGGCCCTAGCAGACCTTGCCAACTGAAGAAAGCGTGCTCCAAGAACAGCAGGTGCAATGGCATCACGTGTGCTTTCTGAGATTGCCAAGCTATCATTTTCGTCCATGGGAAGGCTTGCATTGGCTGCGTGAAGAAGCTCTTCGAATTTGCTGCGAAGGGCCTCAAGAGATTCACGGATTTCTGGATAATGATTGTCTTCGCGCCATGGCAAACGCAAGCTATTTTGCCATGTATGCTTTTTATGTGAAGGAATTTCAAGGTTATAGTACTTGTCATTGGTATGACCGTGCGTCCGTTCGTGCTGATTTGGATAGCAGAATTCTTGCCATGCATCGGACGGTTCTGGGATGGTGGATTGGATGCGGATGAAGGGAAGCGCGAGGGCACGCTCGTGTTCTGCAAGGCTTACGGTATAGGTCAAGGTTGGCCTAAAATTACCGCGTTTTTTTGTGATATTCCATGTAATTTCCATAACTTGTCCTTTTTTGATCTTATAAACTATCCATTCATATTCAAACTTTCATGCGGCCTTGAATATTCTCAAAAGAAGATACTCACTCCGCAAATAAAAAGTTTTTGAAAAGGGATGGGGGTTTGGTGGAAGGGAAAACTTTTTTCAAAAACTTTTCCCTTCCACCAAATATTTCAATAAACCTACTAATTCGCCAAACAGGCAAGCTCACCGAAGGGAACGGGGCTTGTGCTTGGTCGATCGGAAAGCCAGAGAACTGGGAAATTAGGCTCTTGTGGGAAGCGTGAGCATTCCAAATCTGTGAACCATAGCAAACAGTTAGGCGACATTCCTTGTTCCATAATGTGATCCATGACAGGTCGGTAGTCAGTGCCGCCTCCGCCTTGCGGCGTAATGCGCAAAGGGAGATCTTGGCGCGTAAAGGTTTGGGAACCTTGCACCTTAGTGTCATGGAAAAGGACAGTTAGAATTGTGTCGTAACTCATAAGAATTGCAGATAATTCTGCACAAAATGCCTGCAAAAGTTGTTCGTCAATAGAACCTGAGCAGTCCACAGCAAGAACCATGTGTGGAATGCGTGGCTCTTGTCGTGAGGGCAGATAAATACCTTGATAAAGGTAGCGACGGTTGGGCACGGTCCACGTGGAATCGCCGTCCATGCAGTTTTCTAAAAAGCGTTGCAAAATGGACCGCCAGTCAAGGGTTGGCCGCAGACGCTCTTTATACAGACGCATGAAGCCAGCAGGTATGTCCCCCATATTTTTGGCATTTTGCATGGCATTGACGAGTTCAATATCCGCGGCCTGCTCGATTTTTCTTTGCATGTCAGCGTCATTTTCAGCGCTTTCAAGCACAGGATGATCGCGCACTTCACCAGAAAAAAAGACCTTTTCCGCCTTTTCACCCTTGGTATCATCGCTTTGACGCTCTTTAGCAGCCGAGCCACGGCCAGACTCCGCTTCACCAAGGGCTTCTTTATCCTCATGGCTGGTGTCAGCCGAGTCCTCAGAACTACCTTGCCCCTCTACATCGCCACCGCCTTGGCCCGAGGCATCTTCAGTGCGCTCACTTTCTTCTTGTACCATTGAGTTTTTGGCGCCCTGATTGCTCTCCAATTCCTGCCAGCGCCATAAATCCGCATAGATAGCTTCCACAGACTGGCCTGCATATTGCGGGTCATGGATGGCTCCCTCAGGCAAGGTGAACTTTCCATCAAGCAAAAGCTGGTTTACCACAAGGTCGCACGCCTTATTCCACAAAGTGGCATCTCGCTGTTCACGACGTATATGATGTGCGCATGCAATGTGCATTATTTCGTGGGCTTGCGCACCAATGAGCGCGCTTTCGGACACTGCGTGGGCAAATTGCGGATTATAGCCAAGGGTGCGGCCATCAGTCCAGAGATCATGGCAATAAGGATCTGGTTTTAATTGCAATCCTAGGGCAAGCTTGCCAAAAAAAGGATGATCTAAAAGCAAGGCGGCCCGAGCTCGGATCATGGCCGTATGTGCTAGGATAGCGATATTTGGCCCATTTTTTTCGTAGCTATGAACCATGTCATCACCTACATCAAAATATGTGCGTTGGCTGTGGCCCAAGTGCTAAATGCTTCTGATTGCACAAGATTTTCATCATGTATTACAGCCTCACGCATGAGCAACACGCCAAATTCAGCAGGCAAACGCTGTGCATAATACACAAGAGCCTCAGCATTTTCACTGCAAGCCTTAGCCCCTAAAGCCTCACAAATGGCATACAATGCCGTTGGTTCGCTAGGCACTGGGGCAGTCTTGGGATTGCTCAGCACATCATCAACAGCGGGCAATTCACGCCATACGTTCAAAAATCCCATGAACTCAGCCGCTGCACCATCGCCAACTGTGCCACGTAACAGTTCGTATTCAATGGATTTGTCGGGCTTATTTTCCAAAATTTTCGATACAAAAGACCACGAACGCGGCGAAGCAAACGCTTTGCAGGCGGACAGTGGATCAAAGTCATGTAAAAGCTTTGGACGGAAACGGATAAAGGCCACAAGCTCTTGTGCCATGCCGGCAGACTCCGCCCATGTCAGCCAATCATCCGTATTGACCTCAAAATCTAGATGCACCATGCGGTTGGCCAAAGCAGACGGCATACGATGAGTAACCGCCTTATCTTGCTCACGGTTACCTGCTGCCATGACGCGCCAACCATCAGGCAAGCGATACTCGCCAATGCGGCGATCCAAAATGAGCTGATAACAAGCAGCCTGCACCAGTGGTGGAGCGGCGTTTAATTCATCAAGAAAAATAATACCTTGGCCTTTGTCATCCTCAGCTGGCAAGAAAGCAGGAGGACACCACAGGGCAAGGCCATTTTCAATACGTGGCAAGCCTCGAAGGTCCACAGGGTCAAGCAGTACAGCACGGATATCTCGCAAGGCAAGCTCACGTTCTGCTGCGACTTGCGCTACAACCTGACTTTTGCCAACCCCAGGAGGTCCCCAAAGGAACACTGGTTGGTGTGCGTCAAGTAAGGTGTGCAATGCTGAGATAATTTGGCTTGGTTTCATATATGTCCTTTGATTTTTTTTTTGGGGGGGAACAGTAGCTAAAAAAAGTGTAGATTTAGTAGGTAACGGCATAGCTTTAACATATTTCAAAGCGAGGGCAGAGTTTGTCTTTCTAAGCTAGGCACGTGACGACTAAGATATAGTTTTGATAATGAAAGTCAATCTCTAATTTATAGATACGAAATAAAAAAAGATATACGAGTTGATTTTGATTGTTTTTATTAAATTTTAATAATTGTAATGACTTATAAAAAAGTTTAGTAAAAATGAAAATTATGCTTGCATTCTGTTTCGCTAGGCTTTATTTCTTTCTCAACACATAAATGATTTTGAAAATCAAATTCATTTTTTTAAAAAACACAAAACGTAAAAAAGGAAGTTCACTATGAGTTCAGTTTTGATTGTATACGGTTCCACCACTGGTAACACTGAGTACGTAGCAGATGCCCTCGAGCAAGATTTGGCCGCTGATGGTCATGCTGTAACCAAGGCAAATGCAGACAATGTTGATGCAGCAGGTCTGTGTGACAAGCATGACGTTATTCTCTTCGGTTGCTCCACTTGGGGTGATGACTCCATTGAGTTGCAAGACGACTTTATTCCTTTGTTTGATGACTTTGACAGCATCAATGCATCTGGCAAAATCTTTGGTGTATTCGGTTGTGGCGACAGCAGCTACGAGTATTTCTGTGGTGCTGTAGACGCAATTCAAGAGAAGCTTGTTGATATGGGTGGTACCGTTGTCGATACCCTTAAGATTGACGGCGAACCACAGGCTGAAAAAGACAATATCATTGCGTTTGGTAAAGCTGTTTTGAAGGCTGTTGCATAAAAATCTAAAGCACAATCACGTATAGTACGTACTCCTTGCATGCGTACTATGTATAGCCTCATATAAGCATACATTTTGTTGGGAAGATGTATGCTTATATGAGGCTTTTTTTGCGTTCAAAATACAGACATATGGAGCGCATAAAAAAAGGCCTAAGCGTTTACTCAGGCCTTGAGGTTTATATGGATTGTCTTTAGTGTACGCTGGAACTTTCTTGCAAAACACGAGAAACCGTACTCAAACTACCGTTATGTAGCATATGCAAACGCTTTCTGTATTTTTTTGCAAAGTCTTTTACCTTTAAACAGGCACTATGGCTATTGCAATTAACCAAACAGAGAACCACATCAGCACGTTGTAAGCTTCTCTTGAGACTATTGGTGCCGCTGCGCATAGCTCCATCATGGTATTCAAGAGTGCCACCATTGCGCTCAATAAGGTCACGATACAGTGCTTCCATACGTGCGATACCACCAACAATAAGGACACGACGTGGGCAATCAGCGCTTTGTGGACATTCATCGCCATTACAAATGGCGCGACCGCATGTTTTATGGCATACGGCATTGCCCTTACTGAGAGGACAGGCTTCCGCCATTTCCGCGCTGACTTCGTTCATGATGGCTGTGGCATTTTCTGCCATGGTGGCCACTGCACTGTTAGTATATTCATGCAAATCATGCATTTGCGCGGCAAGCTGCTCTTGCAATCGTTTCTCACGCTCAGCAGTATGGGCCAAAGCGTGGCGCAGAGCTTCGTTTTCCTTTTCTAAAAGAGGGCCACGTAAAGACCATGCATTGATGCCGCCAGACAAGGGACATGTTTCGCCATATGGCTGTTCTGTGTTGGTATTGGCCTTTTCTTCCAAGCGTTGCACATGTTGGCGAAGGCGTGTGATCTCAGCTTGTGCCACTCGATTTTGTTGTGTTACAGCGTCAACAGTTTGCTTTTGCTCTTGCATGGTGTTGCGTAAGTCACTGATACGTAAACGGAAACGTTCAGCCGCTTTTTCTGCTTTCTCAATGCGCTGTTGTGCTTGGATTTGCGCCTCAGCTGTCCCATGCATAGACATGTGTACGTCGCCATAGACTTTGGTCTTGGTCTGAGCCATGAGGTCTTGGCGCGTTGCGGCAATCCAGATAAGTCCGATATATTCGCCTGTGGTGAACGCTTTTCGCCACTCATCTAAAAAGGCTTTATCATCGAGTTTGCGTGCGTAGGCGTATTGATTTTCAAATTTGCGCTCAAAAAACCGTAAAATTCTTTGTGAAAAAGGTGAGTCAACTTGCAGGCCATTGACTAAAAGTTCATGAATAACAAAGGCATCAAATTTTTCAGCATTGATGCTTGCCTGTTTCAAAAGTCGACGCTGTTCCACTGGAGTGAGGCAAAAGCCAACCAAAGGACAGGTAAACACTTGTTCTACACGCCAAGTAGTATTTTTTTTCACAGGGTTAATGAAAATATTGGCCACATCATGGGATGGTATGGCATTGCCACGAAGGGCTTGATTGAGTTGTGTCATATGGACTCCTTGGCTTAATCTGTCTCCTTTATAGATTTAATTGATTTCGATTGTCAATATCATTTAATGATAAAATAATGTTAGCCATAAAAAAAGCGGAGAACATTCTCCGCCTTATCATTATATATAGCTTAAATTTGGGTTACACAGGCACACATTTACTCAGCACCCATGCGGCTGTGAACTTTCACCCAATGCCCTTCACTACACCCGCAAATAAAAAGTTTAGAAGAGGGAGGGCGTCTGGTGGAGGGAGAAACCTTTTCAAAGGTTTATTCCTCCACCAGTATAAAAATCAAACCAATTCAGCATATTGTCCGTTAACAGCCTGCAAAAGGTCATCGGGTCGCAGATGCAAATCCATGCCGCGCTGTCCTGCGCTGACATAAATCCGTTCATGAAGGATGGCGCTTTCGTCAACATAAACAGGGTAGGGCTTTTTGGTCCCAACAGGTGAGCAACCGCCGCGGATATAGCCTGTGAGCGGCAGAACCTCTTTCATAGGAACCATAGCTACGCTTTTATTCCCAGTGACTTTGGCGGCTTTTTTGAGATTGAGTGCATCGGCTCCCATGATACAGGCAAGGAAAATGCCATTTTTATCGCCGCGCACCACCAAGGTTTTATATACTTCCTCGCAAGGAACGCCCATAGCTTCTGCAAGACTGACAGCAGAAAGATCGCTTTCATCGACTTTCACACTGTGAATTGTGTATTCGATAGCTAAAACGTCTAGCAAGCGTGCTGCATTAGTTTTTTGAACGGCCATTTTTATTCCGATGCTGTTGTATTCATGACTAAAAAGCGTTTATAATCAACGCCATATTTATTTAATTTGTACTGAAAGATACGGTATGTCAAGTCTATATTGCGTGCTGCTTGGTGGATATTGCCACGTGATTCTTTAAGTGCATCCACAAGCAACTCTTTTTCAACGCGCTCAATATGTTCTGTGAAGGTAGCTTTTTTATTTTGAGGATTTTTGCTTTCATTTTTTTGACTAATAGTACGTGAGGTTGGCAATTGTAACGACGGTGGAAAGTGGTGTGTGCGAATAACGCCATCATCACAGACTAAAACAGCGCGTTCAATGCAGTTTTTCAGTTCACGAATATTACCGGGCCAATGATATAAAAGAAGCATATCAAGAGCTGGCGTAGAAATGCGGTATTGTGCATTTTTATATTCCTGACCCATTTTGGCAATATAGTTATCCACAAGGGGCACAATATCGTCACGTCGCTCACGGAGCGCAGGAATATAGATAGGAAAAACATTAATACGGTAATACAAATCTTCACGAAAAAGCCTTTCCTCAACCATCTGTTCAAGAGGCCTGTTGGTGGCGCATACAAGACGCACATCAACGGAAATAGTTTGTTCGCTACCTAAGATTTGGATGTCTCGATCTTGTAGAGCACGCAAGACTTTTGCCTGTGCAGACAGCGATAAGTCCCCAATTTCATCGAGAAAAAGGGTGCCACCGTGAGCCTGTTCAAAGACACCTTTTCGATTGTGGCTTGCCCCTGTGAACGCGCCTTTTTTCCAACCAAAAAGCTCGCCTTCCACCAGCTCTGATGGAATGGCTGCACAATTGAGTTTAACATAAGGCTTATCACGGCGGCTACTTGCATTGTGAATAGCCTCAGCTAACAATTCTTTACCAACGCCAGATTCACCGCGCAAAAGTACTGTGGCGCGGCTTGGAGCTGCTTGAGCAATCTGGCGTAGGACTTGTTGCATGGCCTTAGATGTGGCGATGATGGGTGACTTATTACTCAGCTCAGCATCTTGTACTTGAGCCGTTTGTATGAAATGTTGGGCAAGCATTTCGTCTTGCAACCACGATACCTTACGCCCAATCATGCTGGCAACGCTTTCCAAAAAAAGGCAATGCTGCATCAAGATTTGCGAGTCCTGCCCATCTGGTACGCTCGGGGTATCGACACTGAGCGTGCCTACAACCTTATAGCCGTCATCATGGTCAACACAGACAGGTACACAAATGAAGGCCATGTTTAAATCATCGTCATTACGCGCAAAAATATGATTGCCAAAATTTGCGTGTTCGCGCATGCATGGCACAATCATGGGTTTTGCCGTGGAAAAGACTTGACCAGTGACGCCAGCCCCAGGTGTATAGGCGGTATCTGGCTCTTTTGCTGCTTGGTGTGTTGTTGCAAGACGTAAAAGTCCATTTTCTGCATCATGTACAACAAGGTGTGGTCGTACAAAATATGGACTTTGTGCTAGAAGATTAACGATATTCTCTAAAGCAACGTGTAAACCATTACGTGGAGAAAGCTCAGAAACGACACCTTGTACAATAGTTAGGTATACATCAATAGTAGAAGCAATGGGCAATTTGTTTGTCTTGGTCATGATATCTATACTGTAAGGCTAAAATTTTGTTCTTACAAAATTATACATTAGAGGCTATGACAGCGTCAAGGATACAAAAGGCATTTAGTACAAAAATGTATCAGCATATTTGAAAGTTAGATGATATCATCTATATTGTTTGCTTTACTACCTTGAATTTTCAGTAAAAATAAATCATGCAGCAATGGCACAAGCATTGCATAGTAGAAAGGAAATTCTTTTTTAAATCGGAGTTCTCCCATGATTATGATTAAAGCCGTTGTACGTCCTGAACGTTATGCCATTATTTTAGAAAAACTTGCGGCCGCTGGTTATCCTGCCGCAACAAAGATTGACGTACTTGGCCGTGGTAAGCAAAGCGGCTTGAAGCTTGGTGCTGTTGTTTATGATGAATTACCAAAAGTTATGCTCATGATGGTTGTGCCCCGCAAAGACCGCCTTTTTGTCATCGACATCATTATGACAGAGGGTCGCGTTGGCGATAAAGGCAGCTTTGGCGATGGCAAAATTTTCATTAGCCCAGTGGAAGAAGTCTACACCATCAGCGCGCACAGCCCAGAAGCTGTATAAGCGTACTTTGTGAATAGGATTGTATATGCGTGAAATCATAGCTATTATTCGTAACAACAAAGTCGCAAGCACCAAAAAAGCCCTTGTAGATGCTGGCATCCCAGCTTTGACAGGCGTGCATTGCCATGGCCGTGGGCATCATGGCGTTGACTTCACCCTTCAAGTCGCGCCTACAGCAGCCAACACGGAAGCATGCTCAGCTCAGGCCCCAAGCCTTTTGCCCAAATACTTGCTTAACATTGCTGTACCAAAAAACTGCGTTAAGCGCGTTGTGGATATCATTGCAGCAGAAAATCACACTGGCACAGCTGGTGATGGTAAAATCTTTGTTCTGCCCATCGAAGAAACAATCCGTATGCGCACTGGTGAAACAGGCCATAATGCCTTGGATGAAATGGCGTAAGTTCTTAGGATTGTAGGTTGTTTTTTCTGGGGGAAGGGAAAGGAAACTTTTGAAAAAGTTTCCTTTCCCCTCCCC